>JAIDIR010000001.1 GCA_029052615.1 Clostridia bacterium
ACTTAACTAAAAATATAGGGGAATTTTTTATGAAAAATGTAATCGTAGGACAGTCGGGAGGACCTACTTCCGTAATCAACGCAAGCCTTTTGGGCGTATTCAAGACGGCTAAGGACAGGGGTGCGGACATCGTATACGGAATGGTGCACGGCATTAAGGGACTTTTGGATAAGGACGTCGTTGACCTTTCCAAGCAGATTAAGAACGACCTTGATATGGACCTTTTAAAAAGAACTCCGTCGTCCTTCCTCGGCTCCTGCCGCTATAAGCTGCCTGCAATTGAGGGCAACGAAAAGACTTACGACCAGATATTCGCAACCTTAAAAGAGCTTGACATTTACGCCTTTTTCTATATCGGCGGCAACGACTCTATGGACACCATAGACAAGCTTTCCAGGTACGGCAAAAAGATTGGCAGTCCCATACGCTTTATGGGTTGCCCCAAGACGATTGACAACGACCTTGCAATTACCGACCACACGCCCGGCTACGGCTCGGCGGCTAAGTACATAGCGGCTACCACCAAGGAAATTATCCGCGACGGCTTGGTTTACGACTATCCCGTGGTTTCGGTTATCGAGGTCATGGGCAGAAACGCCGGCTGGCTGACCGCTGCGGCGGCTCTTGCCAAGGGCGAGGACTGCGAGGGCGTGGATATGATTTACCTGCCCGAGCGCGTATTCGACGTTGACGCGTTCGTTAAGAAGACGGGCGAGATGCTTAAGGAAAACCGCTCGATAGTTATCGCCGTTTCCGAGGGCGTAAAGGTAGCGGACGGCAGATACGTGTGCGAGCTTGCCGACCACGTTGACTACGTTGACGCGTTCGGTCATAAACAGCTTGCCGGCACGGCAAGATACCTTGCGGGCAAGGTTGCCGAAAAGTACGGCGTTAAGACGCGTGCAATCGAGCTTTCGTCCCTGCAGCGCTGCGCGGCGCATATCACCTCGCGTATCGACGTTACCGAAGCTTTCAACTCCGCAGGTGCGGCTGTTAAGGCGGCTTTCGAGGGCAAGACGGGTATGGTTGCGTGCCTGAAGCGCGTTTCCGAGGACCCCTATATGTGCATTACCGAGCTTGCAAACGTTTCGGACATTGCAAACGTGGAAAAGAAGGTGCCCGCAGAGTGGATAACCAAGGACGGCACTTACGTAACGCCCGAGCTCATTCACTATATCCGCCCGCTCATTCAGTCGGAAATCACGCCGCTGTGGGTTGACGGTCTGCCCAGACACCTTAGACTGGTTAAATAATTTAAACCTTGATTTTAAGCCGCGCGGCAATTCTTGCCGCGCGGCTTTGCTTTGCTGATATCGGGTAATTTTTACAAGCAAGCAATTAAAGGACTTGGGCGCAGCGACACGCTGCCGCGGCGGCTTTTTACCGCCCGCTTTTCATACGGTTGATTATACGTTCGTGCCTTTCAATGACGTCCGCCATAACGTTGTGCTTTTCGGCGGGCGGCGGTGCCGTACGGTTTGCCGCCGCGCCGTCGGTTGGCGCATTGAACTGCGGCGCGGTAAATTCGTTTTCCGCAGACTGTGCAAAGTTGGTGCCGTTCTGCGCGGAGGTCATACCGCCGAGCAGCTTCAAAAGATTAAAAAGAGCGAAATTTTCCGTGAAATGCATTCTCCTTATTATATTTTTTGGATAAATTCAGCCGTTTTTTATTGCGTAAACGGCGTTATTGTTGTATAATTACAAGGTATAGCAAGTCGTATAGGCTTTTTTGGAGATTGTATGAGTAAACGGTTTACTAAAATTATATGCACGGCGGTTGCGGCAATTTCCGCAACGGCTCTGGCTTTTGCGCCTGCCTGCTCGGTAAATTGGACGGGCGTTGCCGAAAAGGATAATTCCTCCTACGTCGAAGGCACCAACGGCGGCTTCGTTGCCGAAACGGGCGACTACGTTTATTTCATAAACGGCAAGGCGAAGAACACCGATACAAACAAATTCGGCACCGTCGTCAAGGGCGCAATTAAAAGAATTAAAAAGACCGACCTTGACGCGGGCAACCTTGCAAAGTGCGACACGGTAGTTCCGTCCGTATATTATTCGGGCAACGCTAACGCGGGTCTTTATATCTACGACGGCTATATTTACTACACCACGCCCACGACCCAGAAGAACGCCGACGGCGAGGTGCTTAATTCCAACCTCGACTTCAAGCGCACCAAGCTTGACGGCACCGACACGACTAACGGCTATATCTGGCAGAGCTCTGACAACGCGGTGGATTACCGCTTCGTAAAGGCTGGCGACACGGTGTATATTCTGTACGCAATCAGCGAAAAACTTTACGGCGACACTTCGGCGACCAATATTCACTCCGTAAACTGCACGACCAAGGAAAATAAAATTCTTGCGTACAACGTTTCGGACTACGCTTTCGACACGGTAGACCCCGAAAATCCTTACGTTTACTACACGATGAACGTTCCCCAGTTCCTGGGCGAAAGCTCTAACTACAAATATAATCAGCTTTACAGGGTAAGGGCGGACGTCACCGAGGCGCCCCGCACCTACGATTTCAGCGAAATCGAGGAATACGACGCCGACAAGGACCCCGTTTATATCAACTACGGCGATTACGTTTTCGACGGCATCGGCTGGCTTGACTATAAGTCGGGCAGGGTTTCGCAGCTCAACTATGCGTACGGCAGCGAGAAAGAATATTCCTTTGACAATTCCGACTATATCTATGATATTCAGTGGTACAGGGACGGCGTGCTTTACTACACGCGCAAGAGCAGCGAGAGCGGAAGCCTGACCAGCCTTTTCAAGCTTTCGAATTCGGACGTCGACAAGGACGGCGACGGCAAGGTGGACGCAACCTGGGACGCTATCGAGGAGAACAAGAAGCAGGCGGACCCCGCTTTGAAAAATCTGCTCATCCGCGGTTCGGACACCACCGAATACGAATTCGTTGAAATGGGCGGCAACACCTATGCGATAAGCACGGGCTCGAGCGGCATTGTCAAGAGCCTTATAAAGGACGAGGTTGTGGAAGAGGGCTTCCCCATGAGCGCCGACACGTCCGCAACCATTCTTGCCATCAGGGAAGAGCACGGTCATACCAATCTGTATTATTCGGCGACGGGCGGCAGCGGCTACACGATTAACCGCATTGCAATCGACGGCGAGGAGGACGATTACAGAAAGCTTTCCACGTCATTAGAGCCCGATTTGACCTATCGCAGCGTAAAGGTGCTTGATCTGGACGCGTGCAGCGACTGGTACAAGCCCGAGTTCGTGGGCAACAAGCTGTTCTTTGCAAGCGAAACCGTCGGCATGTCCGAGTACAACTATATAATGGTTTGCGACCTCGAAGGCGCGGACGGCGTAATGACCAACAAGGAAATTAAGGCTTTAAACGATAAGTACGAGGGCGTGACCGATAAAGCCGACGAGTATAACGGTGAAACCAATGCGGACGGAAGCGCCGCTTACGACGGACTTGCCGACGCGCTTAAATACGTTTTCTATACGGGCGACGCCGACTATATCGACGAGCTGATTCAGGCTTATATAGACGTTCAGGGCAAGGATAAGGAGTACGCTTATTCCGAAGCTTCGGTAAAAATCGTAAAGGATTATCTTGCTGCGGAAGGCGACTGGGCGGACTACAAGGACGACTATAAGGAAATTAACGGCAAAAAGGTTTACGCGAATTCGCGCGACTATTACTATGCGGTGATAGGCGAAATGACCGAAAGCGATTCCGACGCGCTTACAAGCTATTTCAAGGGCGAGTACATGAAGGAATACCCCGTTGACAACAGCACCTGGTATGAAAAGCTGTCCACGGGCGAGAAGGTCGGCTTTATTATCGGTATGTGCGCGGCGGGCTTGCTCGTTATAGGCGGTGTGGTATTCTTAACCATTTACCTCGTTAAGCGCGCTAAGAACAAGGGCGAGACTGACACCGAAAAGGCGTTTAAGGTTGATATTACCGACGATAAGAGCGTTGACGTTTACGGCGACGAGGAAGGTACGGAAGGCGCCGACGGTAACGGTTTGAGCGAATAAAAATGTAAATAAAACGCAAGGGCGGACCCGATTGCAGGGAC
>JAIDIR010000010.1 GCA_029052615.1 Clostridia bacterium
CTGCCTTTTGCGACTATATTGCATTCCGTGCGGCAGTCTTCAATAACCGAATTTCTAATAAAATAAACTTTATAGAAAAATCCGCCCGCCGAATTTGCACGGATATTTCCGCTTGAAGAGCACCCGGAAATTTCCGCTTCGGCTATTGACAAATCGCCGATAAATCCACCCGCATTGATATCCGAATTATTCCCGATAATATTTATGGAAGAGTGGCAATCTACTATACGGACAGTCGCACCGATATCCTCGTCGGAATCGTCCCCGTTATTTTCGGCTACGACGATACCATATCCTATCAGTCCGCCGGTCAATATATTAGACGAATTAGGATTTATTGTTTTTGAATTATTGATTGTGATAGTGCCGTTTGCCTCACACCCCGCAACCGACCACGACGAACATATTCCCGCCAAGCCTCCGAAACAAAAAGCATTTGTCCACGTTTCATTGCTTACGACGTCGTTTGCCGTGATATCTACGTCTGACGAACAATTTATCATGGGATAAAACGCCTGCCCCGCAAGTCCGCCTACCGTAACGCCGCCGTGGTGCAAACCGTCGGCGATAATTTTGCCGCTTACGGTAACGTTCTGCGCAAACCCGTTCAACACGCCTGCAAGAATTCCGACGTAATATTTTCCACCCGTCGTATCGAAATCAACAGTCTTTATCGACGCGTTTTCAATGTTGAGATTTTTAACTAAGCCTTCGTCCAGAACGCCGAACAGCGAGGGATATTGCGAACCGCAGTCCACGGTCATATTCTTAATACTGTGACCGCCGCCGTCCAATTCCCCCTTAAAGCTTTTATTTTCACTTGCCCTGACGTTAAAGGGCTGACTTCCGCCCGCCGTCGGTTTTTCCATTTCGAATAACGGCACGTGGTTTATTCCCGTCAAATCCAAATCGTTGACAAGCTTAAAATATTCCGCTGGATAAGATACGATATTGCGCAGCTGCTTGTAAGTCGATATTGTAAACGGATTTTTTACCGACCCGTCGCCGCCTTCGAATCCGCGCTCGAAATAAGCCGTAACGTCTATATCCGTATATACCTTATCCGAACGGGTAGCCGTTTTAACGCCGTCCGACCAACCTGTAAAAACGTATCCCCAATCGGGCGTTGCCGTTACTGTGGAAAGCTTATTGCCGTGAGTCACGGTCTGTTCGCACTCACCATCTATTGCGCCGTTCGCTCCCGCCGAAAATTTTACGCCGTAGGTTTTCGGTTCGAATTTCGCATACACCTTCACGTTGCTTTCAACGCTTTCTTCAAACCTCGTGGCTTCGCTCACGTCGTCCGACCAGCCGACGAAAACATACCCTTCGTTGGGTACCGCCGTAACCTCAGCCGAATTATCGTACATATTTACGGTCTGGCTGCTCTCGCCCTCAATCTTGCCGTTAGAGCCTGCAATGTATTGAACGGTGAACGTCCGCCTTTTAAACGTTGCCGTAACGGTAATATCCGACGTGACGTCTTTGTCCGTACGCAAGAAACTTCCATTTCCGTCCGACCAACCGTCGAAATAATAGCCGTCGAGAGGTTCAACCGATACCATCGTGGTATCCTTGTGCGCCGAAACAATTTGCGTGGTTTCTCCGCTTAAATACCCGCCTTCGGCTGCAAGATAAGTAACGGTATACTTTTTTGCGCAACCGAAAAGACCGGCTGTCAGGCATACCGCAGCGACAAGAAGTATTATTAAAAATATTACCCTTGACTTTTTCATACGTCCATTTTCCGCTGATTATTTTTTGACCGCCTTGCCGCCCGTTAAGACTATCATCTTGACCGCCTGCAGCGAGAAGCTGTCCGCCTCCACGGTAAGCTTTTTATCCAGCGTGCCGCGCGCAAGCACCTTTAAATAGGTGACCTTAGCAAAGCCGCTCACACGCTTTTTGATTTCGGCAAGCGTTACCGTCTCGCCGTCCTCGAAGTTCTTTGAAAGCGTATCGATGTTTATAATTCCCGTCCTGGTCCTGTCCGAAACGCCGCCCTTCTTTTCAACCAGCAGCTCGGCAACCTCGTCCTTTATAAGGCTGTCCGCCTCCTGCACGGTTACGCTCTTTCTGATATCCGCAGGCTTGAACATCGTTCCGCTCTGCGCCTCCTCGTCGGTAAGCACCTTTATAAGCTTGCGCTCGATAAGCGCCTCGGTCGTCTCGTAAGGATATTGCGCCGCGTAATCGGCGTTTTCCGCAATCAGCCCGGCAGTCAGCGCGTTGGCGCGCATTACGTCGTCTATAAGCTCCTTTGCGTACTTTAAACGCCTGTCGTTTTTAATGCGGTAAAGGCACGGCGTTTCGGCGTAGGACTTGGTTTCGGCTAGGCTGTCGACGTGGTACTTGGTGCCGTCGTACGCCGCGGGGTCGAGCGCGAGGGCAAGCGACAGGGTCTTGCCGCGCAGTCTTAATTTGGCAAGCGCCTTTCTGCCCGAACGGAAGGTTTCCCACTTCCAGCTTAAACGGCTCTTAACGCCCTTATATGACAACAGGCAGTTTTTCAGTTCGGAATAGTACCGCTTGGTTTCTTCGCCGCTCTGTATAAGCTTAGCCTCAAAGCTCTTGCTGTACTTGATGACGATATAGCGCGTCTTGCCGTCCTCTTCAATAACTTTTATTTCGCGGACCTCGTCGCCTTCCTCGTCGGCGCCGTCCGCCTCCTCAACGGCAACTACCGCCGCAGGCTCCGCCGTCTGCTCTTTTACCTCGGGGGCTTTATTCTTCACTGCCCCCTCTTTTTCAGCCGTCTGCTCTTCCACGGGCTCCTTCTTTCTGTTGCGCGCAACCAGAAAAATAATAAATCCGACAACCACCGCCAGCGCGACGAGAATTGCCGAAATAATGATAATATAGTACTTCATTTTACACCCTCCTGCCTTAACTTAATTACACGGATATTATATCACGGATTTAATTGCATTTCAATACGTAATTCATACTTTCACGCGCAATTATATAGAGGATTTCCGCGAAAACAGTTGCCTATGTGAAAACTTTGTGATAAAATTCGGAATTGTTAAACCAAGGGACGAGAGGCTTTGAATTATGTACAGAAAAAATCTGATTGTGCAAATGATTTACAGAATAATTATGTGCTGTGTTTCCGCACTGGGCGTGGTGCTGACGTTCGGCTTTTTCTACGTAGGAAAGCCCGCCGATATGACCTGGGAATTTTTGAAGTACTACACCAACATAAGCAACTACTTCGTGTTCGGCGTGTCGGTGGTGGTGCTTGCCGATAACGTAAAGCGCGTTATGGCGGGCGAAAAGGAAGGCTATAACCGCAAGATACGCACCTTTAAATTCATGACTACGGTTATGATTTTGGTCACCTTTCTGGTTTACAACACCATGCTGGGCAACCCCTTCCACTTGGATTACTGGCGCAAGATATCAAGCCATTGCCTGCACATAATCGCGCCGCTGATGTTCATACTCGATTACTTTCTGTTTGAAGAAAAGAAATGCATTTCGATTTACGCGCCCCTTTTCAGCGTTATAATCCCCCTCGTCTACGTGGCGTACGTATTTATTCTGGGCGCGGCGATAAAGGACTTCGAATACCCCTATTTCTTCCTTGACGTCAACAAAATAGGATACGGCGGCGTTATGATCTGGGTGGTAATACTGCTTATCGTGTTCACGGGGCTTGGGTACCTTTTGTGGCTGTTCAACAGAGGCGAAAAGGTGAACGGCAAAATTAAACTGGACCTTAAAAATATAAAGTGGCTGAAAATGCCCGAAACAAGTCAACCGCCGTCAATGACCCCCGTAGCGGAAATTGCCGCAACGGACGACACGGACGACGGTCAGACCGAATAAACTAAATAAAATTATTTTTTCTTTTCCTTGCGGCGCTTATCGTTTATGATTTCAAGCGCCGCTTCGTCTATTAAAGATATCCCCTCTTCCTTTGCAATCTGCACCATCTGGGTGAGCGCGGCCTTCAAGAATATGCGCGGTATCTTGGTAAGCTTTGCGCACGCGCCGTCGGTGAACTTGACGTCGGGGTCTATGCGCGCCGCGGCGTACACGACGGACTTGACGTCGCCCTCCTTTGCCTGAATTTTTTCGGGCACGGGCTTGACGAATTTGGAATACCAGAAATTAGTGCTGTCGCGATAACCGTAGTCGACGGGCACGCGCGGAAAGCCCTTTGCCGTTACGCCGTTTATTATGGTGTCGTAATACTTGGGCTTCATTAAAATTTTATCTATCTTAAGTATGAAGTGCGCGCCGAACTTGCTGGTTATGCCGTTGAAATTTCTGTAAGGCGGCTCGTATCCTTCAAGGTTGCCCGCCTTGTCCTTAAACGCGTCCTCAAGACTGTCGTCCCAGGTGCACTCGAACACCTGAAAAGCCTCCTTTATTATCTTTGGTCTGTCCGCGCCGAGAGTGCTGTCCTTCAAACTGAAAATACAGTTTTTCATCTTCTCCTCGGTAGTATCGCCGGGGAAGCCCAAACGCACCGCTTCCTTGAAATACTTCCTTTCGTCGGTTATGAAGTTGAGCGACGCCTTTTTCGTGCGCAATAAATTCTGCGCCGTATTGGAGCTGTTGCGGCACTCCAAAATCATTGCGTAATAGTCCTTGCCCGCTATATAGTAGGGAAAGCACAGCGAATACGCGCCGAGATTGGTCTGACCGTTTTCCGACACGGTGCCCACGAGTATGGTGGGCATAGGGAAAAAAGCCGACGTCTGGTAAAAATTGTCAACTATACGTAAGTCCTTGAAATCTTCCATAATAATTCCTCCACTTATATTATAGTGCGCACGCGCCCGTATGTCAACGGCAAGCGCAAAACCGCCCTTTTGAAGGTCCTCTCACCCCTTAAAAAAATTGACTTTACACGGCGCAATATTGTATAATTTTTTCTGAATTAACGAGAGGAGAATTTTCAATGGCAGAAAAAGATTCCAAGCCGAAATCGACTTCGAAAACCACGACCACGACCAAGCCTGCGGCGGCGGCAAAGCCCGCTTCCGCAAAGCCCGCAGCCAAGCCCGCAACGGCTAAAACGGCAGCACCCGCAAAGCCTGCGGCTAAGACTGCCGCGCCCAAAGCGGAAGCAAAGCCTGCGCCCAAAGCGGCGCCAAAGGAAGCGGCTAAAACGACCGCAACGCCAAAGGCTAAAACCGAGGCTAAGCCCGCCAAGGCGACACCCCCCGCAAAGAGCGAGCCTAAGCCCGCACCGACCAAAACGGCGGCTAAGAGCGAGCCTAAGCCCAAGGCGCAGAAAGCCGAAGCCAAGCCTGCGGCTAAGCCCGTTGCAGAAAGCAAGGCTGCGCCTAAGGCTGAAACCAAGAAAAGCGAAACCGCCGCTCCCAAGGAACAGCCCGCAAAGGTTAAGACCGCCGCAAGCACGACCAACAAAAAAGAAAAGGCAACCAAAGCCAAGACCAAAGAGAGCGGCAAAAAGGGCGGCGCAGCGGCTTTAACTTCCAACAAGAAACGCTTTATCGCGATTGCCGTTGTGGCGTTCGTTATGATACTTGCGCTGGTAATAGGCATTATGCTGGGCGTGCGTTCGTGTGCGAACAGGCTGCCCGTCTACGGCGACACGGACTATTACAACACGCTGGCGCATTACACCACTACCACCGTCGGCTATTCGGCTAAGACCACGGGCAAGGTTAAGGCAAACAAGCCCGTTGCGGAAGTCAGGGACGAAAGCGCGGCTTTTGACGTCACCTACAGCACGAGCGGCATTTTTGCAAACGGCGCAGCCCGTTACCCCACTTACGGCTCGACTTTAAGACACGTAATAGGCGAGGGTGAAGCGCAGGTTACCGCAAGAAACGCGATAATAGCCGAATCGGGCTACCTGTGCGCCTGGGGAACGGCAGGCGCGAACAACGGCGGCGAACAGACCCCCGACAAATACACGAAAATAGACAAGAACGGCTACCTCTGGCAGAAAAAGGACGGTGAGTGGATACACTCGCTTTTATGGGGCAAGACCGCGGAAGAATACACCGAAGCAAATTACAGACAGCTTTATAAGCATACCGCCGCACAGGGTATGTATATGGAAGGCTACACCAAAAACGACGTAACCTACGAAATATCCGATAACGCCGAGCGCGTGGTTAAACAGGTGAATATGAAGCAACGCGGATACGGCTACGGCATTACGGGCTTGTACGCTCCCGCGGGCGAGGTTGTAAAAGTAGAGCTCAGCGGCAAGGATATGAATGCGACGGGCGGCATAACCGTACATATCGGTCAGGCGCTTTACAACGGTCAGGCTAACAACATCTGGGCTTCCAAGAACCAGATGCAGCGCTTCCCCTACCTTCTGACCACTCTTCAGCTGAACAAAGAAACCTGCGATTACGACGAGGCAACGGACACCTGGACGGGCTATATCGGCTCCTTTATAGGCGGACCCATTTATATCCGCAACAACGAGCCCGACTTTACGGCAAAAATTTCGGGCGGCGTGGAATACCTCCACTTTATTTTGGGCTACACCACCGAGGCGGAATACAACAGATTAAAGAAGACCTCGCGCGTGCCGATGTACGATTTGGAAGTATGGGACCGCGGCGTACTCTTCTCGGGACCGAGATATTACGCCGAACCCTTCTCGTACGAGGATATTTACAAGGCGGCAGTGCTTTGGGATAAGGTCGCTTCGGTGACAACCACCAACAGCAACTGCAATACGGGCATAGTGTTCCTTTTCGACCCGTTCGTGGCGGCGGGCGCGGCGGTTGCCTTCCCCGGCAGAAGCTCTGTCAACTGCCCTGCTGGCTGGATGCCGCAGACGCTCAACTACGAGGGATTAGTAACCTCCGGCTCCTGGGGTAACTTCCACGAATACCACCACAACTTCCAGAATTACGGCGTGGGATATACGGGCGAGGTAACCAACAACGGCTTAAACCTCGTTTCGTACAGTCTGTTCACCAAGATATCTTCCAAGCGCGGAATGGGCAGCTACGGCGGACAGGGCTTGGGCGGCTGGAACAACTACACCAGCGCAACCTGGGCTACGCAAAGAATGAATAACGGCTTGCTGAACGACGATGACGCCACCGGATACGGACTTGCCGTTTACGCTACGCTGTTGCACAATCTCGGACAGGACGCCTACGTTAAAACACGCGGAGCCAGTGGGTCGGCTTACTACGACAAGTGGGCAACCGTTACCCATCAGGATATGACGTATTACGCCGGTAAGGTAAGCGCTTACGGCGGCGCTTATACCCCCTCCGACGCCGTTAAGAACGCCAACTATCCGCTTTTCGTTCCCGTTTCGTCCGTATATCAGACGGGCAGAAGCTATTTGTACGACGGCGAAAAGCGCGATATAAAGACCATGCAGCCCTACGTTATCCCCTACGGTAAGGAATTCACCGTTGACCTGCGCCCCTACACCGCACCCAACGGTCAGTACGCAAGCGGAAGCGTGGTTATAGGCAACGGCTTCACGTACAAAATAAAGGACGTAACGCAGCCCTCCAACGGCAAGCTGGAAAAGACGGATACGGAAGGCGTTTACACCTATACTCCCGATAAAAAGAACAAGAGTCTGCTCTCCGGTCAGATAAGAGTTACGCTTGAAATCTACAACGCCGATGACGATTCGCGCATGTATAACGGACATGCGCTCGAAGACGTCGACCTCATTCTGGAATTCGAGCAGTCGCACGAAACCAACAAGATGACGCTTGAAAGAACGACCTATACCTACACCGACCAAACGATGTACAAGGACGCGGTTGAAGCCTACGAAAAGGGCTTTAAGGGCTATGAATCGGTCGTCGAGCAGGACCAGTTCAACCCCACGCAGAACTGCAACACGGATATATGGTTCTATCCCGTTGCCGAAAAGCCTTCGCGCCCCAACGCTCCCGATAAATATTTCTTCCACGACAATAATATAGAGGTTATTGACGGCAAGCTTTATTTTGACGACGACGGCAAATACCGCGTGTATCTGCGCGGCAGAAACAACTGCGCGCTGTACTTCTCGCTTGACGGCAAGGATTACACTCTCGGCGCAAGGATTACTCAGGACACCCCCACCAACGGCGCTACGGCAAACTTCCGCACGAACGCCCCCGACACCTATTTCGATATAGAGTTCAACGAAGGCAAGGTAAACGTTACCTTGAACGTAAACGGCGGCGACACCAAGTCGTTTACGCTTAAACTCAAAGAGGGCAAAAAGGAAATTGAAAACTGGCTGTTCATAAAGGAAGTGCTCATCGTAGAACCGAGCGTGCGCAGCTTTATAGGCGTAGGTATGTCGCAGTGGACGCAGGCGATGTTTACGGTTGAGGAAACCTATTATACCTCTGATGACAAAATGATAGGCAGTGCGGAAGTCGAAGGCTACGCTTATACCAAAACGACTTACAAGAATTACCTTGGCGTTGTCGTTGCGTATACCAAGACCGATAAAAAAGGAAAGACTGAATATTTTGAACAGATGAGCGGTCAGAGCTACAGAGAAATTTCCTCGAAAGAATTTTCCAAACTGACCGAATCGAAGTTGATAGCTCCAACCTCCGCCAACTACGTAAACGCTTACAGAAGCACCTACGAGTTCAACGCCGAATTCACAAGCGAGTACTTCTATAAGAGAAATTACACTTTTGACTATAAAGATAACGTACACACCAACCCCGAACAGACGCTTGTATCAACCAACTACGCCAAGGGCAGCAGCTGGAACTGGACGACCTATCCGGCAGAAAATCTGACCGACGGTGACAGAAACACGTTTATCCATACCAACAGAGCCGCCACTGCGGACAAACCCTTTGAATTCGTCGTCGATATGGGCGAAGAGAAAACCGTTAACAGAATGACTATATACACGCAATACAGAGGCGGAAACAACGACTGGCTTGCCCCCAAAGATTTTACTCTTTTAGGCAGCTTGGACGGAAACGAATTCTTTACGGTGGGCGAATTCATAAACGTGCCTCGCAGCAACACGGCTATTACGGTTGACTTTGAAGACAAGACTTTCCGTTATTACAAACTGACGGTAACACGCTCCGACAGACTTCTCATGATCGGTGAAATCGAAATGTGGCATATGTTCCAAGTGCTGGGCGGCACAAAGTATACGCCCGATAACGAAACGTTTACCTACAAGGGCAAATGGAGCGGTATGCAGACGGATTCCACGTTCGGTCACGTTGCCATAGGCGCAAGCGGCGCAAAGATGACCTTCGAGTTCACGGGCACCAGAATTGCGCTCCTCTCCTCCAACGCGTACGGCAAGAGCTTTAAGGTGTATATCGACGGCAAAAAGGTCGACTCGGTTGCGCTTAAAGAGGACACCTCCCCTTACGGCGTATCGTATATGAGCGGCAAGCTTGCGCAGGGCAAGCAC
>JAIDIR010000100.1 GCA_029052615.1 Clostridia bacterium
TTAAAAGGTTGATAACCGTCGTCTTGCCGGCGCCCGTGCGCCCGACTATTGCAATGACGTCGCCGCCTTTTGCCTGAAGCGAAAAATCCTTCAACACGGGCTTATCGGGCAGATATCCGAAGGTTACGCCGTTTAAAGCGACGTCGCCGCGCACGTTTTTAAGCTCGCGCGCGCCCTCCTCTTCAAGCACCTCTTCCTTTTCGTCCAGCACGGTGAACACCCTTTCCGCCGCGGCTATGGACGACTGGAATTCGCCTATTACGTTTGCGATTTCGTTTATGGGACCCGAGAACTTGCGCGAGTAGAGCACGAAGGAGGTTATCTGGCTTATGCCCACCCCGAACCAGCCGAACGCATACATCAGCGCGCCCAGCACGCTTATGAGGGTAAGCGACAGATTGTTGACCAGGTTTACGCTCGGTCCAGAAATGGTGCCCAGGTATTCCGCCCTGGTATACGCATCGTTAGCCGCCTCGTTCTTTTCGCCGAAGCGGGATAAAATTTCCTCCTCCCTGTTATACGCCTTGGTGGTCTTCTGACCGGTGAGCACTTCCTCGGCAAAGCCGTTCAGCTCGCCCAGCTCGGCAGAACGCCTGCGGTAGAGCGGCTGAACCTTTTTGGTGATTACGCGCGTTATGATAAGCGACAGCGGAATGGTGACCGCGAATACCGCGACGAGGGGCGCGGCGATTATCAGCATCATTACCAGCGAGCCTATAATCTGCACCGCGCTCTTTAAGACGAGCACCACGTCGTTTGCAAGCGAGGCGCCCACCGTGTCGATATCGTAGGACAACACGGAAATGACGTCGCCCGCCTGACGGGTATCGAAATAGCCGACGGGCAGGTTTACCAGCCGCTTGAACAGGTCGCCGCGCATCTTGTTGGTCATCTTGCGCGCAACGTACGCCATACCCACCGTAGTGGCGTAGCTTATGACCTCGGAGGCGATATATACCGCAACCAGCAGTATACAGTAGTAGGTTATCGCGTTGAAGTTTGTCGTGCCGTCGGTCTTTATTTCGCCTATGGCAAGTCCGCACACGTACGGACCGAGCAGCGATAAAACTACCGAAAGCATATTGCCGAGAAAGACGACTATAAACAGCGGAAGCGACGGCTTTAAGTAGCCGAGCAGACGGGACAGCGTATATCTGACGTTGACCTTTTTGCGCGCGAACGAACGCCTGTCGTTAAGATTCATACGGGGCTCTTTCATAAATCACCCCCTGACTGAACGGTGCATATCTGGCGGTACTCCTCGCAGCTTTCCATAAGCTGTTCGTGCGTGCCTATTCCCACCGCCCTGCCGTCGTCCATTACCACGATAATATCCGCGTATCTTACCGCGCTCACCCTCTGCGCCACTATGAACTTGGTGCAGTCGGGATAGTATTCTTTAAGCCCCTTCCTCAGCCGCGCGTCGGTCGCGTAGTCGAGCGCGGAGGAGCTGTCGTCCAGCACGAGTATATCGGGCTTGCCCGCAAGCGCGCGTGCAATAAGCAGCCTCTGCTTCTGTCCGCCCGAAAGGTTTGCGCCCTTCTGCGCAAGCACGAAATCCAGACCGCCTTCCAACCCTTCTATAAAGTCGTCAGCGCACGAGCATTTGACCGCCTTTAATATATCCTCTTCTTCAAGCCCCCTGAAATAGTCGATATTTTCGCGCACGGTGGAAGCTATTAAAAAGTCGCTCTGGAAAGCCGCGCCGAACCGTGAACGGAACTGACCGCCTTCCACCGAGCGCACGTCCTTTCCGTCTACGAAAACCGCGCCGCTATCCACGTCGTAAAAGCGCATCAAAAGATTTATTAAAGTCGTCTTGCCGCTGCCCGTGCCGCCGATGACGCCCACGGTCTGCCCCGCCCTGACCTTAAACGACACGCCTTCAAGATTGTTTTCCTTACCGTTGTAGGAAAAGCCGACGTCCTTAAACTCGATTTTATAATCGGGGTCGCCTGCGGGGCGGTCGGTAACTTCCATTCGCTCGTCGGTTTCCAGCACGCGCTCAATGCGCTCCGCCGATGCAACGCCGCGCGAGAGCGTGACGAAGATTTTCGATATTCCCAGCATTGCGTTCAGAATGAGCGTGAAGAACGAAAGAAAGGCGACCACAGTGCCCGCCTCCGACGATAGATATGCGCCCACCGCGATTACCCCGACCAGCCCCAGACTTAAAATAAGCGTTGCAAGCGGATTGGTCAGCGCGGTAAGCTTATTGGTTTTGTATTCGTCGGCGGTCAGCTTGTCGTTGACTTCGCCGAACTTTCTTACCTCGTACTCCGTTTTGGAAAGCGCCTTTATGACGCGGACGCCCGAAATATTTTCCTGCATGGCGCGTACCGCCGCGTCGCCGCTGCGCTGTAAGGTCGTGTACATGGGCACGCTCTTTTTCGTGATTATGACCACCGCTATACTGACCAGCGGCACGCAGGCAAGCAGGACGAGAGCCAGCCGCCAGTCGAGCACGAAGGTGAGTATTACGCCGCCGATAAGCAATATGGGCGCGCGGACGCCCAGCCGCAGGGAACGCGCAACCGCCTGGTTGACGTAATAGGTATCGCTTGTAAGGCGCGAAACGAGGGACGGCAAAGTGAAGGCGTCCACCTGCGAGCTTTTAAGGGAGCTTGTCTTTTTGAATAAATCGTACCTGAGGTCGCGCGTCATATTTCCCGACGAGTGCGCGGCAAAGCGGTTTGCGATAATGTTGCCGAACAGCGCGATAAGGGAAAGCCCGAGCATTGCAACGCCGAGAATAATCATCATCCTCGTATCCTTTACGGGCACGACTTCGTCTATTATGTAATCGAGAACGAGGGGCAGAA
>JAIDIR010000101.1 GCA_029052615.1 Clostridia bacterium
CTGTTCGTTCTCGGCCTTGGTGTTTCAAGCGTTGTCAGCAGTTTCGAATACGTGGTAGCAAGCTTGCCCATTATAATAAGCTTCCAGTCGCTCATTCTGGATATGGCGGGCAACGTGGGAACGCAGTCGCTTGCGGTAACCATCCGCGTGCTTTCGGACGAACGTATCACCGCCCGACAGACCTTCAAGCTTTTGTGGAAGGAATCGCGCGTTGGCTTGATACTGGGCGTAATACTTGGCTCGCTTTCCTGCGTGCTGGTGGGCGCGTACCTGTGCATAACGGGAACGGCGGCAAACACGGCGTTTTTAACTTCGGGGTGTATTGGAATAGCTTTGCTTGTTGCAATGATACTTTCAAGCTTTTTCGGCACGATTATTCCCGTGTTCTTTAAAAAGATTAAAATAGACCCCGCAGTCGCTTCCGGTCCGCTTATTACCACCATAAACGATTTGATAGCCGTAGTAACCTATTACGGGCTTGCGTGGCTTTTGATAATCAATTTGACGCTTTAAAAAATAAGCCAACCTCATTCGGATAACTAACGGGGTTGGTTTTTCTTTGCAATAAAAAAGCCGAATTTACTGAACAAGTAATTCGGCTGATTTTACGCTAAATTGAAATTCATAAACTAAACTTTGACTTTAACTTCAACTACCTTAATTCCCGATGCGCTTATTGCGTTTTCTGTTCCGCAATAAACTATGTTTCCAAATTTTTTATCGTTTTCAATTTTTACGATGACATCGTAGTTTTTACAGTTCTTTTCATACAAATTATAATAGTATTCACAATCATCTTTAGTCTTTGGTCTGCAAAAATAAATATATTCATTTTCATCTTCATCTTTAATTGCATATCCGCCCCAACCGGTTTGAGAGTCAGTAAAACAAGTTGTATATCCCGCATTCTCTAAATTGGTTTGAATTTCTTCGTTTGTTGGATAATATGTTCCGTTTTTATCATCACTGCAAGCCGTTAACGTCAGGGTTAAAATAGCTATTATGCAAGCCACTATTGTTGTAAATGCTTTTTTCATTGAAAAATTCCTCCGCTAAATTACTGTTTATTGTACGACTATTGTAATGTATTTACTA
>JAIDIR010000102.1 GCA_029052615.1 Clostridia bacterium
TTTTTACTTATAAATACCGTTTCAATCTCTTTTTAAGGCTCTTGATTTCCGCTTTAACGTTATCGGCAGAGCCGCCGCCAAAGCTCGTACGCGCGTCGGCGCAAGCCTTTCCCTTGACGGCATCCACGATGTCGTCGCCGAACTTGGGAGCAAATTCGCGGTAATCGTCCGCAGTCATCGTCTGCAGGGTCTTGCCGTTTTCAATGCAGGTGCGCACGATTTTGCCCGTAATGGAGTGGGCGGTGCGGAAGGGTACGCCCTTCTTTGCAAGGTAGTCGGCAACGTCGGTCGCGCAACAGAATTCGCCCTCCGCGGCGGCGGTCATACGCTTTACCTTAAAGCTGATTGCGCCCAGCATTTCCGCCATAATATCCACGCAGTTAATGACCTGTTTTTCGGCGTCAAAGAAGCCTTCCTTGTCCTCCTGCAAGTCCTTGTTGTACGCAAGCGGAATACCCTTTATGGTGGTCAGAATGGCGGTAAGGTGTCCGTAGACTCTGCCCGTCTTTCCGCGTATAAGCTCGGCAATATCGGGATTTTTCTTTTGCGGCATAATGGAGGAGCCCGTGGAGTACGCGTCGGAAATTTCAAAGTAACCGAACTCCTCGGTGGTGTACAAAATTATGTCTTCGCAAAGGCGCGAAAGGTGCGCCATTATAAGCGATGCGTCAAACAGATATTCGGCAACGAAATCACGGTCGGAAACGCCGTCAAGCGAGTTTTCGCAAGGACGGTCGAACTCCAGCATTTCGCATGTAATATTGCGGTCGATGGGGTAGGAAGTACCCGCAAGCGCGCCGCTGCCAAGGGGCATAACGTTAGCCCTTTCGCGGCTTGCCGCAACCCTGTCAAGGTCGCGCATAAACATCTCAGCATACGCGTTAAAGAAGTGCCCCGCGCAAATTGGCTGAGCCTTTCGCAGGTGGGTATATGCGGGCATAATGTGTTTGACGCCCTGACCCGCCTTTTCGATAAGCGCGCCCACGAGGTTTGCAAGACTGTCGCAAAGGTTATCGTAAGAGCCGCGCGCGTAAAGGCGGAAGTCGGTTGCAACCTGGTCGTTGCGGCTTCTTGCGGTGTGCAGCTTTTTGCCCGCGTCGCCTATGCGTGCAACCAGTTCGTTTTCGACAAAGGAATGAATGTCCTCCGCGCCGACGATTTCAAGCTTTCCGTTCTCGATATCGGCGGCAATGCCTTCAAGCCCCGCGCAAATTTTCTGCGCGTCCTCGATGGGGATAATGCCGCAGCTTCCCAGCATAGCCGCGTGAGCAAGCGAGGCGGTAATATCC
>JAIDIR010000103.1 GCA_029052615.1 Clostridia bacterium
GCTCCGGCTCCTGCGCTTGCTAGATAACGTCGGCAACCGCTGGGTATTTATCCTTGCGGATAAGCTCGCTTATCTCCTCGCCGCCGCGCTGCTTTATCAGATATCCCTCGCTCTCCGTGCCCTCTCTGCCGTAGCTTATAATTTTATCCTCGTCGCCCTGCACTACGACGGGCTCGGGGCGCGGCAGACTTGCGGTCACCCTGGAAGAAAAGGAATAGCTGTAACCGTCCCCCTCGCCGTAAACCGTGCAGCAGACCGAGTTTAAAGTGCAGTTGACGCGAATATATATCGGGGTCTTGCGGTTGTTTCTGAATTTCAAATCGAAATAATTGCCGCTTACCATGGCGTCGCGCGACGGCGCAACGTAGGACACCTGCAGGCTGTGCGGGTGGTATTCCACTACGTCCAGCCCCGACAGCAGCGCGGCGTTGTAAAGTGTGGTTGAAACCTGACAAACGCCGCCACCCACGCCCTGCACGAACTTGCCGTTTTCAATAATCTTCGCGGACTTGAAGCCGTTCTCTTCGGTGCGCGCGCCCACTGCCCCGTTAAACGAAAATACTCCGCCGCTATCTATCACCGTGCCGTTTATCTTCTGCGCGGCAAGGCGGATGTTGGACGACCTGTCGGTATTGTCCGCGTCGAAATAGGTCGTAAAGGAATAAAGCCTGCGGGTGTGCGCCTTTACGTCTTCCACCGTCTGCACCCTCGTAACCACGCGGGAACATATGTGCACGTCCTGAAAATCACCGTTCAGCGAGGACGAAATATCGTCGAGGAGTTTTGCCCTGTCGCACTCGATTCCGTCCGAACCTTCGAAGTAAGTAAACGCTTCGCCCGCGGTATTGAAAGCAGCGTAAGGCTCCACAGCGGGGCGCGAACAGTCGGCGCAGATATTGGTTGCAATCTCCTCGGCACCGTTCAAAAAATAGTGCACGGGCGCAAAGTATTCACCGCTCTTTTTTACGGAAAGCAGCGTATCGGTAAAGCTGTCCTTGTAATCGATTTCGGGATATGAATATTCGTACACGCGTTCATCGGCGCATATGCGCAACCGTTTTTGTTTTAAACCGTCCTCCACGCCCCTTCTCAGCGCGGACTTAGCCGCGTTTATAGTCATTCCGCCGACCTCCACGCCGTTGACCGTTACGCCGCGCGGAAGCCTGCCCGTAAAGCCGCAGCACAAAAATAAAGCGCTTGCAATAAACACAAGCGCAGCAAAAATTTTTAAAGTTTTTATAAGACCTTTTTTCAAATTATTTTAAGTGCGGAAAGCAGCCTGTCGTCGGGGTAGAACGCAGGTTCGCCCACGCGCCTGTTGCCCTCGGCGTAGTGCGTATCCGAACCGCCCGTCACCAGCAGACCGTATTTTTCCGCAAGCTCCTTATAGTACTGCGTTTCCTTAGCAGTATGCCCCGAATAGACCGCTTCTATGCCTGAAAGTCCGCAGGGCTTAAGCCGCTTTATCAGCTCTTCCACGCCGTCCTTATCAAGGGATATTCTGCCGGGGTGAGCAAGCGAGCATACGCCGCCGCAGGACGAAATAAGCTTTGCCGTATCCTCGGGCGAGGGTCTGCCCACGCACGAATAAGCGGGCTTGCCGTAACCGAGATAGCGCGCATAAAAATCGAAGGGCGAGCGCGCGTAGCCCTTTCTTGCGCCTGCGGTTGCGATGTGCATGCCGTGCAGGGGCGACTTTTTGCATTTGCGTTCCCTTACGACCTCGCCGTAGTTTAAACGAACACCAGCAGCCGCAAGCTTTTTAAGAACGTCGAAGGCACGCTCCTCCGCGCCGTCGTAAAGAGCCTTGTGAAAGCTCAAGTATTCCCCGCATTCGCAGTCCATACCGTAGCCGAGAATATGCACCTTAATATTATTGTCGTAGGCGGAAACCTCCTCGCCGTCGACGGCGATTATACCCGAGGCAACCGCAAGTCTTTTAACCTCGCCGCGCGCGTTGGCGTTGTCGTGGTCGGTCACCGAAATAAGCCCGACGCCCGCACGCTTTGCCGCCGCAATGACGTCCGAGGGCGACTGAGCGCCGTCCGAATAGTAGGTGTGAACGTGCATATCCGCCCGAATCATCTCTTGACCGCGCCCCCTTCTATCATAATTTTATTGACTTCCCTGCCGTACAGCACGCGCTCGGCGTGGGTGCAGGTTATTATGGTCTGCAAGCCTTCGGTGCGCCCGACCAGCTTTTTGCGCCTGGGCAAATCGAGCTCGCTCATAACGTCGTCGAGAATGAGTACGGGATAGTCGCCGCACGCCTGCTTGAAGACGTTTACCTCGGCAAGCTTGATGGCAAGCGCGGCGGTTCGCGTCTGCCCCTGCGAGGCAAAATTCTTTGCGTCCGCCCCGTTTATTATTATGTCCAAGTCGTCGCGGTGCGGTCCGCTTGCGGTGTAACCTAAGCGTATATCCCTGTCGTAATTATTCGAAAGCTCGTCGAACAGCCGCTTTTCAAGCTCCGCTTCGCCGCCCTTATATTTTTTTTCGGGGGAAACGACAAGCTCTTCCTGACCGTCGGTCAGATAGGCGTGCGCCTCGGCTGCAAGGGGCGCAAGCTTGGAAACGTAGTCCGCCCTGCTGCTTGCGACGACGGCGCCATACTTGCACAATTGCGCATCCCACACGGGAAGCGTGTCGTACACCGTATCCAGATCCCTGCTCTTTAAAAGGTTGTTGCGCTGTTCTAAAATTTTGTTGTACCTTGAAAGCGCAACGAAATAGGAGCGCGACAGCTGGGAAATGGAAAGATTTAAAAACCGCCGTCTTTCGTCCGGTCCGTCCTGAATGAGCCTTAATTCCTGCGGAGAAAAGAACACCGCAAAGACGTTACCCATCAGATCGGCGTTGCGCGTAATCTTGTTCCCGTTTATCTTTACCTCGCGCCCCGCTTCGGTTATGCGCGCGGAAATTTCCACCTCGCCGTAGCGCCCCTGACAGGTGCAGGAAATGTTTGCAGCCTGCTCGCCGCTTCTTATCAGCTGTTTTTCGCGGCGGGTGCGCGGCGAAGTGCCCGTGCAGAGGTAAAAAACCGCCTCCGCACAGTTGGTTTTACCCTGCGCGTTCCTGCCGAAAAGTACGTTGAGTCCGTCAGTGA
>JAIDIR010000104.1 GCA_029052615.1 Clostridia bacterium
ATCTGAGAGAGTCCGGTGCGATCGAGCTGGATGCAGATATAGTAATGTTTATAAACCGTCCCGACGTTACCGCGAGTGAAGAGGAGCTGAAAAAGAACAACATTATTAAAGGCATGGCGGACCTCATTATCGCAAAGCACAGAAACGGCGGGCTTGACAGAATTAAGCTGCGCTTCAAGGGCGAGCTTACAAAATTCGTCAATCCCGAGCCCGGTGACGGCATAGAAGAGCCCGTTTACGACAACTCTCCCGTACCCGATTACGTGCCGCCCGCTGAAGAGACCGACGGAAGCGTTATGTTCTCCGACGAGGATCAGCCGCCGTTTTAAGTTATGATTACTCAAGTTTTACCGATAGACGACCTTTCTTTGGAAATGGCAAAAGCAGAGATTATGCGTGGCGGAGTAGTGGCTTTTCCCACAGAAACGGTGTACGGGCTTGCCGCAAACGCCTGCGATACCGCCGCGGTTGAAAAGGTTTTTGCCGTGAAAGGGCGGCCGAATGATAATCCGCTTATCGTCCACGTACATAAGGATTACGATTTGTCTGAACTCGTTACGGATATACCGTCTTATTCGCATCTTCTGACCAAAGCGTTTTTGCCCGGACCTCTGACGATGGTATATAAGAGCAAGGGCACGGTAAGCAAGGCTGTTTCCTGCGGATTGGACACGGTTGCAATTCGTATTCCGTCGCACGAAGGCGCGCAGCGGTTTCTCAAATATGTAAATATTCCCATTGCCGCGCCCAGTGCAAATTTGTCAAAACACGTCAGTCCCGTGACTGCTTTGCACGTTTTTGACGATTTGAACGGTAAAATTCCCCTTATTTTGGACGGCGGGAAATGCTCGGGAGGAATCGAAAGCACCGTTTTAGACTGTACGGGAGCAGTTCCCTGCGTTCTCAGAAGCGGGCTTATAAGCCGTGAAATGATTGCCCAGGTCGTGGGCGAATGTGACGAATACGTTTTTAAAGACGGTGAAAAAGTCCGTTCTCCCGGTATGAAATATAAGCATTATTCGCCTAAGTGCGAAACGGCTTTATTCAGCTTTGACGACAGGGAAAAGGCGTTTGAATTGTACAGAACCAAATCGTCGGAAGGTTTAAAAGTGTTTCTTATGTGCGACGACGAGGTCGCAAAACAGTCGGGTTGTTCCGATATTCTTAATCTCGGTAAAACCGAAAATGAGATTGCGGCTAATTTATATGATAAGTTACGTGAGGGCGAGTCGGTGGCGGAGTTAATTATTGCCGTCGCGCCGCAAAAGCAGGACGGCGTAATGGTCGGCGTAATGAACAGATTAAAAAAGGCGTGTGGGTAAAATGAGACGAAAGAAGATTTTATTCGTGTGTACGGGCAACACGTGCCGCAGCCCTATGGCGGAAGCGTTGCTCAAGGACGAAATCAGAAAGAGAAGAATTAAGTGGTGGGACGTCACTTCGCGCGGTTTAAGTGCGGAGGTCGGCGGAACTATAAGCAAAAATTCTGCCTTGGCGCTTCAGGAAATAGGAATTTCATTACCGAAATTTAAGCCCCGCCAACTGACACAGTCACTCGTTGAAAGCTGCACGCTTGTGGTCACCATGACCGAACAGCAAAGGCAGATGCTGGAAGAGTGCGGAAACGTGAGATGCGTTAAGGATATTTGCGGCTACGACGTGCCCGACCCTTACGGTTACGGACTGGACGTCTACGAGATGACGCGCGATATTTTGAAAAAAGCGTGTGTAACTATCGTTGAAGAATACATTTTAAAATTCGAGGAATAAAGATTATGAAAATAGCACTTGCATGTGACCACGGCGGACTCAATTTAAAAAATGCTGTAAAGGATTATCTTGAAAAGCACGGATACGAATACGTGGATTTCGGTACTGATACTACCGATAGTTGCGATTATCCCGACTATGCGCTGCCTGCAGCCGAAGCGGTTGCAAACGGTGAATGTGACAAGGGAATTCTGATTTGCTCCACGGGAATAGGCGTATCTATAGTTGCAAATAAGGTGCCCGGGGTCAGGTGTGCGCACTGTCACGACGTCTACTGTGCGACTTTTACGCGCCTACACAATAACGCAAACGTTTTGGCAATGGGTGAAAAGGTTGTCGGAGTCGGCTATGCATTGCAGATTGCTGAAGCGTTTTTGACGACCGAATTCGAAGGCGGCAGACACTCAAGGCGCGTGGATAAAATTTCCGCAATCGAAAAGAAGTACGGCAAATAAAATGTTTGTCGATATTCATTTGCATACGAAATTTTCTTTTGACAGTCAAGAGGATATGGAAAATTACGTATGCGCCGCAAAACGAGCGGGGGTTCCCGCAATCGGTTTTTCCGAGCACTACGATTACGACGCGGTTCTGGACGGTGAAAATATTTCCGTTGCCGATATTCCGAAATATAAAAATACAGTGAGTGCATTGCGCGGAAAATTTTCTACGCCTGAAATACTTTTCGGTATCGAATTCGGGTACAGAGATATTTCGGTTTCTAAATACCGTGATCTCATTGAAAAATACAATTTTGATTACGTAATTAACAGTGTACACACGCTAAAAGGGCGCGGCGATTGCTTTCACGACAGGTTTTTTGAAGGTAGAACGCTTAAAGAAAGTTATTACGATTATTTTCAAGCCGTATTGGAAAGCGTTAAGGCGGACTTCGATTATCAGATTATCGGGCACGTAGGCTACGTTTCGCGTTACCGCACGGGTGATAATTCCCAAATTTTGTACGGCGATTTTTCCGAAATCATAGACGAAATTCTGTGCGAAATAATAAACAGGAACAAGTGTCTGGAAATAAATACTTCTACGGGTAAATCCGCAAGTTGTTTTTTGCCCGATAAAGATATTATTCAAAGGTACGTGCAGTTGGGCGGCAAAAAACTGAGCTTCGGAAGCGACGCTCATAAAGCAACCGATTATCTTCGCAAGCAAAACGAGCTGTGCGATTTCCTGAAATCTCTCGGCGTTAATCAGTTTTATTATTATAAAAAACGCCAGCCTGTTGCTTACAATATTTAATATTAACGAATTAGCGGAAAATTTATTACGGTTTTCCGCTTTTTTATGCTTAAAAACACTTTACTTCTTTATTGTGATAAAGTAT
>JAIDIR010000105.1 GCA_029052615.1 Clostridia bacterium
CAAAGTATTTAAGCGCTTTGCCGCCGGGGGTGGTTTCGGGATTGCCGAACATAACGCCAACCTTTTCGCGCAACTGGTTGATAAATATGACGCAGGTCTTGGAACGGTTGGTTATTGCAGTAAGCTTGCGTAAAGCCTGCGACATAAGCCTTGCCAAAAGTCCTACGTGCGTATCGCCCATATCGCCTTCGATTTCCGCTTTGGGAGTAAGCGCCGCAACCGAGTCGACGACTATTACGTCAACCGCGCTCGAACGGACGAGCGATTCGCATATATCGAGCGCCTGTTCACCCGTATCGGGCTGGGAAATATACAGCTCGTCGGTCTTTACGCCGAGCGCCCTTGCATAAACGGCGTCAAGTGCATGCTCCGCGTCGATGAACGCCGCAACGCCGCCCGCCTTTTGCGCCTGAGCGATGATGTGCAGCGCAATGGTAGTTTTACCGGAAGATTCGGGACCGTAAATTTCCATAATTCTGCCCCTGGGAACACCGCCGACGCCCAGCGCGAGGTCAAGCGAAAGGCATCCGGTCGATATAACGTCCAGCTCCGAATTAACGGTATCGTCGCCGAGCTTCATTATCGCTCCCTTGCCGTACTGCTTTTCAATCATGGCAATCGTTGAGTTTAATGCTTTAAGTTTTTCGTCGTTCATTTATATTTACCTCTATATTATTTTAACCTTTTGTACGCAAGAAACAGCGCGTGATTTATTGCCGTCTTGGTTATCTTTTCCCTGTCACCGGTGAAATTGAATTTATACACGGCAATATCCTCGCCGATGCCTATACCGATGTACGCAAGCCCCACGGGTTTGGAAGTGTTATCCGATTTGGGACCCGCAATACCGGTTGTTGAAATCGAAACGTCGCAGCTGCCAGCCTTGATAAGTCCGTCAGCCATCTGATAGGCGGTTTCAGCAGATACGGCGCCGCGTTGATTGAGCGTAAGCTCGCTTACTCCCAGCCTGTTCATTTTCGATTGGTTGGAATAAGTATTCATACCCTCGGAAAAGACCTCGGAAATACCCGAAACCTCAACAAGCTTTTTGCAAACACCGCCGCCCGTAAAGGATTCCGCGACGGCAATTTTCATTCTGCGCAGCTTCAACAGACGGAAAAGCTGTTCGGCAAGCGTTACGTCCTCCATGGCGTAAACGTAGTCGTTCAACCTTTTGACTATTTCACGCACACCGTCGTCCAACAGCATTTTAGGCGTTTCGGAAGAATACACTACCTCTATGCGGCAATCGTCGAAATCGTCGGTAATATTGAAATAGACGTTACCGCCCTCGAATATCTTGTTTGCCGCTATAAGCGCGTCGTCGATAAGCTGTTTGGGCGCACAGACAATCCTTATTACCGTTCTGTCGTATTTTATACCGTACTTTTTATCCAGAATGGTTTTGATATCAGCATATTGCAGCCTGCTTTCACGGTCGTAATAAATCATGAAAACGTGAGTTCTGCCGCTGCTTAGCACACCGAAATTATCAAATTCCGAGCCTGCGCGCGAAACGACGAAATCAGCAATGGTTTTACCCATCTTAGCCGGACACAAAATAACCGTATTGTCGAAATTATCCAGCCCATCGCTTAAAGCACCTACTATCTCGTCCGTCTGGCTGTATGCAACGCGGCTTATCTTATCGAAATAGTATCCGTAAGATGCCAAATTATCAACAACCGTCTGCAACCTTAAAAGGTCTGTATTACGTTTATTTACAAAAACGATTAAAGCGTTTTTGCCGTATCTTTTGTCAGCGGTGCCACTCATACTTTTAAAACTTGAATATTCTTTACTACGTAGTTAATTCCTGAAATGACGGTTAAGAGCGTTGCCAGAGCAAAGAACCCGAGCCCTACGTAATCGACTATTTTAACAGCGAGATGGTCCTGCAAAAATTCGTACAGTCCGCCTGCGGCAAGCAACACCAGTAAGCTTATAAGCTGCGTGACGGTCTTGTACTTGCCGATTTTGTCCGCCGCGATTACTATTCCGGCATCGGCGGCGACCATACGGAAACCGCTTACAAGCAGCTCCCTGCCCATTATTACGGCTACGCAACAGCCTGCCGCAATAAGCGCCCAGCTGCCCAGTCCTATCGTGAAAAACTGAGGTACGGTAAGCAAAACTATCATTGCCGCAGCAACCAAAATTTTGTCTGCAACGGGGTCGAGGAACTTACCTAAGTTGGTTATCAGATTGTATTTGCGCGCGATATGTCCGTCCAGAAAGTCGGTAAAGCTTGCGATTGCAAAGACCGCAAGGGCAACGAAATAATGTCCTTTGAACTGTAAATAGAAAAACAGAATGAACAGCGGAATCATTACCACGCGGGCAATAGTAAGCTGATTGGGCAAATTAATTCCGCCTTTGCCCTTTGCAAACTTATAAAATCCGCTCTCCTTTTTCTCCTCACTCATTTTCAAAATCCTCCGTATGACCAAACATATCGTAGCTGTCGCACGACGTAATTACCACGTCGTAATATTCGCCCTGCACGGCGCTAATTGCATTGAAATAAACTTTGCCGTCGATTTCGGGGGCACTGAAATACGCGCGCCCGACGAAACACCCCTTATCGTAATCTATTCCGTCGCAAAGCACCTTTACCGTTTTGCCGACGAAAGAAGATAAAAAGCCGTAGGAAATTCCCTGTTGCACTTCGTAAAGCTTTTTAACGCGCCTTTTCTTGACCGAATAAGCGATTTGTCCCTGCATCTTGTAAGCGGGCGTGTCGGGCTCTCTGGAATAAGCGAAAAAGCCGCAGTTAACCAGCTTTGCCTGTTGCAAAAAGTCGCACATTCCTTCAAATTCCTGCTCGGTTTCACCGGGAAAACCGCTTATAAAAGTCGACCTTATCGCTATGCCCGGAATTGCTTCCTTTAACTTTTTGATAAGCGCAAGATATTCTTCCCTCGTTCCGCGCCTGTTCATCAGTTTAAGAACTCTGCTTTCACTGTGCTGCAGGGGAATATCGAGGTATTTTATTATTTTCGGATTATCCCTTATCTCGGCGATAAGCTCGTCGTCAATCATATCGGGATAACAGTAAAGTAATCTTACACTATTAATGTTGACAAGAGCTGTCAACTTTTGTAAAATTT
>JAIDIR010000106.1 GCA_029052615.1 Clostridia bacterium
GTTACCGCCACGCCCATTCCAAGCGCCGACTTGGTCTTTTTGGAAACGCCGAGGAAGGGGCAGATGCCGTAAGTCTTTACGGTTATAAAGTTATTGGTCAGCACCGCCGACAGAACTAACAGTACGAAATTCATGCGTTCACCTCCGTAACGTCGCCGTTGTTTGCGGCGGCTCTGCTGTCAAGCAGGTTTTCTCTTGCAATCTTGTTTGCCTTAACGCGCCTCGAACGCTGGAATACGTCTATTATATAGGTGAACAGCGCAATGCTTAAACCGTATACTATAAACGCGCCCGCGGGGGAGGAGAACATCGCTATTTTAAAGCTCATTATCTTCAGTCCGAAAAGCGAACCGCTTCCTAAGAACTCGCACACGATACCCATTACGGTAAGCGCAATGGTAAAGCCAAGACCGTTTGCTATGCCGTCCAGCGCGCTTTCAACAACCGTGTGCTTGTTTGCAAACGCTTCGGCTCTTCCAAGCACTATGCAGTTAACGACTATCAGCGCAAGGAAGGTTCCCAAACTGTCGTATAGCGACGGCAGGAATTTTTCCAGCACCATCTGAACGAGGGTAACGAGCGTTGCTATAATTACTATATAGCAGGGGATACGCACCTGATTGGGAATAACCTTTCTCAGCGCGGATATTATCATATTGCTGAGCGTGAGTACAACCAGAACGCAAAGTCCCATGCCCGCCGCGCTCATTGCCGAGCTCTTAATCATTGCAAGGGTGGGGCAGGTGCCCAGCACCAGCATAAAGGTGGGGTTTGAAAAGATAATGCCGTCTAAGGTGATTTTCTTGTACTTATTCATTTCAGTTGCCCTCCTTTGCCGCGCTTATTATCTTTTCGTAGTTAGCCAGCGCGAACGCCGCCGCGTTGTAACACAGTTCGTTCGACCTTGTAGCGCCCGTATTGAGTTCGCCGCCCGCGTTGTTTAAATAGCCCTGAACGTCCGCAAGGCTCTTGCCCGTAAGGTCCTTTGCCGCCTGAGCCATCTGGTTGCCGTAGCTTTCCGTACTTCCGTCAACGTAGCTGTACGCGGTTATCTTTTTCGTGCCGTCAACCTTTATCGTCAGAGTGAACGGCGTTGCGGGGGAGTTGGCTTCGGTTATTATCGTATAGGTAATCTCTTCGCCCGATACGGTCCAGTTCGTCTTTTTTTCGTCTATAAACGAGTTGTATTCGTAGCCTTCAAGCGGGTCTGTTATTTCGGCGCCGCTCGCATAAGCCTTTACGAATTCAACCGCACCGTTTACGCAGTTGCATATTGCGGTGAGGGAGTAGGAGGCTCCCGTGCCTATATATTCACTGCTCGTCTTGTCGCCGTAGGTGAATATCTTGCCGTCGGTATAGTCCTCGCTGAATAAGTCGTAAACGTCCGCGCCTATATTGCCTATAAGCTCCGCTGCATCCGCTACCGCATAGCGCAACACTTTGCCGATGCCCGTCACGGTTGTGCCCTGCATTTCAACGGCTATCCAGCACGTAATGTCGCCGCCGTATCCGCGGGAAGCCGCCTGAACCAGATAATCTTCTTTTTCTTCTATATACCACAGCTTCTGTATGGTTGCGCCGCTCACGCTCAAGTTTTTGCCGCTTAAATCCTGCTCAACCGAGGTTACCGTTTCTCCGCCGTAAACCGCGCCAATCTTGCGGTTGAAGCGTTCCTCGTCGGTCACCTCCAAAAAGCCCCAGGCAATCGCAAGCAATATGCCGCTGACGAGCAGTACGCTCAACAGAACGGCTATGCACTTAAAGGCGGTACTCTTAAAAAACTGCTTTACAGTCATCTTATTTGCCCTCCTTTTGCTTCTTTACTTTCTTATAGCCGAAGGGCTTTCTTACGATGTAAGTATCAATGAGGGGTACGAGCAGGTTCATAATCATAATCGCAAAGGATACGACCTCTATCTTGGTCAGATATCTCAGAACCGCCGTAAGCACGCCCAGCGCTACGTAATAAACTAACTGTCCGTAAACGCCCTTGGGTGAGGTCACGTAGTCGGTAGCCATAAATATCGCCGCGAACATCAGACCGCCCGACATTGCAAAGTCGAGGAAGAGGTTGATTTCGAACGACTTGGAGCCGATAGCCGCAAGGCAGACCGAAAGGAAGCTTGCAATTACTATGAACAGTAAGGGCTGCCACCATTTAATGACCTTGCGCACGACTAAATATAAATATCCCACGATAAGCGCAAGCTTGCAGGTTTCGCCTATGCAGCCCGCAACGCCCGTGCCCAGGAACAGGTCGATAAGCGAAACGTAGCTTCCGGCGTTTGCTCCGCTGTCTGCGGAGGGAAGAAGCCCCGAAAGGTTGGTCGCGCCGGTAAAGATTATACTGCCGTTGCCGATAGGGCCTATCGCGCAGGCGGTGTACACGGTCATCGTGAAGCTTATAAACATAAATATTCTTCCCGTTGCCGCAGGGTTAACGAGGTTTTTGCCCGTGCCGCCGAACACCATCTTTACGATTGCTATCGAGAAGATTGCGCCGATAAGTACCTGATACCACTGTGCGGTGGGGGGAAGTATCAGCGCGAGGATAAGTCCCGTCACTACCGAGGTGTAGTCAAACTGTTTCCACCATTTCTTGCACACCTCGCCCGCGTGACTGCACTTGTCGGAAAAGCCCTTGTTCGCTATAAAGTAGTAAACGAACTCGGTTGCCACCGCCGCAAGTACGGAGGTTATCTCCAGCACGAACGCGTTGAGCCTGAAATACACTATCGCCATAACCGCCGCCGGAATAAGCGCGATTATAACGTCAAGCATAATGCCCTTGGTCGTCCGTTTGGATTTAACGTGAGGAGGAGTGGATATTACTACGCTATTATCCATTTTTGGTCTCCTTTTCGTTTTTTTCTGTATCTTTGGGTTTCTCTGCTTTGCCGTCCTCGGTTAAGGGAACGGTAGGCGCCGAGCTGCCCTTCTGGTCGACGGGCTTGACCGCAGGCGCGGGTACGCCCTTGTTGCGCATATAAGCCTTGGTCTTTCTTATCGCCTGAATAAGGGGGCGTTTTGCGGGACAGGTGTATTCGCACGCGCCGCACTCTATGCACGCAAGCGTATTGCCAAGCTTTGCCGCCGCCTCAAAGTTGCCCGCCGCCGAATAGAACGCCGTCTGCATGGGCATCAGGTGCATGGGGCAGACGTCCGCGCACATTCCGCAGTTGAGGCAGGGGGTAGGCTCCTCGGCAGCCGCTTCCTTTTTGTTCAAAAGAAGCACGCCCGAAGTCGTCTTGTGCGTATATACGTCGTAAGTTGCAAGCGCAAGTCCCGTCATGGGTCCGCCCTGAATAACTTTACGGGGCGGTTCGCTTTCGCCGCCGCAGTAGTCGACTATTGACTTTACGGGGGTGCCGACCTTTACCCAAAGATTCTTGGGCTGTTTAACGGCCCCGCCCGAAACGGTTAAAATTCTCTCGTAAAGGGGCTTGCCCTTTTCAACCGCCTCGCACACGGCAAACGCCGTTGCAACGTTCTGCACTACCACGCCGCTGTCCGCAGGCAGCTTGCCTATTCCGACCTTTCTGCCCGTGGTTACGTATATAAGGTGCTTTTCGCTTCCCATAGGGTACTGCTTTTTAAGTATAACGGGCTGAATATCGTCGTACTTTTCAAACGCCGCAATGCAGTCGGGCTTGTTTGCCTCTATGCCGATTATAATCTTGTCCACGCTCAACGCCTTGGCAATAAGCCGCGCGCCGCGCGCAATCTCGTCGGTGTTTTCAAGCATAAGCCTGTGGTCGCAGGTGAGGTAGGGCTCGCACTCCGCGCCGTTCAAAATCAGCGTGTCGACGGGCGTTCTGGGCGCAACCTTAACCGCCGAGGGGAAGCCCGCGCCGCCCAAGCCTACTATGCCGCAGTCCTTAATGCGCTGTTTAATTGCCTCCGCGTCGGGGTCGGTTAAAGGGGGAAGATAGGCTTTTTCGCCGCTTCCGTCGCCCTTTATAACGACGTAGGTCTCCGTGCCGCCGTTCGCACCCGTGAGGGGCTTTATATCCACGACCTCGCCCGCAATGCTTGCGAACACGTCCGAAGATATGGCGCCGTCGGCTTTGGCTATCAGCTCGCCCTCTTTGACCTTCTTTCCCTTTTCAACGCAGACCGCCGCAGGTTTGCCCAGCGACTGCGAAAGGGAGATATAAACTTCCTCCGGCGCAGGCATAATTTCCGTAGCCATTCCGCACGCAAGCGACTTTTTGTCGTGTACGTGTATGCCGGCGAAGAAAGCTTTTCCTCTTATAGCTCTCAATTTATCCCTCCTCAATATTTTTTTGATGATTATTATTCGTTAAGCCCGTGACGCGCAAAAAAACTTTGGTCGGCACGCGCTTTACTATCAAGGTTACCGCCGCGCCTATAAACGCGCCGGAAAGCACTCCCAAAAGTATAAGATAGGGTGCGTAATAAAATGCAAGCGGCGTTGACGATAAAAGCACGAACACCGCGTTCTGCGTAAAGTTGTGAAAAGCCGCGGCAACCACGCTTACGCATATAAGCGAAATTTTCGGGTGGACGCAATATATAAGCACCGAGCTGACCGCCATTGAAACCACGCCGCCCGTAAAGCTGTACAGCACGGCGGAAAGGTTGCCCGCAAACACCGCGCCTAAGATCGTGCGCACTCCGACTATAATAAACGCTTCCAGCGGTGAAAACATAACGAGCGCGATAAACGAAAAGGCGTTTGCAAGCCCCAGCTTCGCCCCCGGTATAAGCAGAGGGGGAAACAGGTTTTCTATTAAAAAAGTTATCAGGCTAAGCGCCGTCAATACGCCCAGCACCGCCAGTTTCTTTGCCGTAAAGCGTTTTTCACCCATATATACTCAATTATATACTATATTTCTTAAATAGTAAATAGGCGCGCGCGAAATTTAGTTGAAAAATATTATTGATTTGCGGCCTTTGCGCGTATTGACAAAAACGGCTTGAAATATTATAATACCGTGTGGAAAAATAAAAAGGAGACTACGGTTAATGGAATACGAATACAAGCGCAGGAATTGTTATAAGGAGGCGGACGAAAAGGAGCTTAAAGCCATATTCGCCTATGCGGAGGGATACAAGGATTTCCTGTACACATCCAAGACCGAGCGCGGCGCAACGGCTACCGCAAAAAAGCTGTGCGAGGCTAAGGGCTACAAGCCTTACACGTTCGGCGACAAGATAAAGGCGGGCGACAAGCTCTATTTTGTAAACCGCGATAAAAACATATTCATTATCAGGGTGGGCACCAACGACGTTGCAAAGTACGGCGTAAAGATTATGGCGGCGCACGTCGACAGCCCCCGTCTTGACTTAAAGCCCAATCCTCTGTTCGAGGACGGCGGAATGGCGTTTTTAAAGACGCATTATTACGGCGGCATCAAAAAGTACCAGTGGCCTACAATTCCCCTTGCGCTGCACGGCGTGGCAATGCTGCCCGGCGGCAAGCGCGTGGACGTGTGCATAGGCGAGGACGAGGGGGACCCTATTTTCTATATATCCGACCTTTTGCCCCACCTTGCGCAGGACCAGAGCAGCAAGCCCCTCGGCAGTGCAATCAACGCCGAAAACCTTAACGCGGTGCTCGCTTCCATTCCCGACGGCGACGAGGACGCGGGAGTTAAGAGCGCGGCTTTAAAGCTTCTGCACGATAAATACGGCATAACCGAAGTCGATTTCCAGACCAGCGAGCTGTGCTTCGTTCCCGCAGGCAAGCCCCGCGACGTGGGACTTGACCGCGCGCTTATATCGGGCTACGGTCACGACGACAAGGTGTGCGCCTATCCCGAAATGACCGCGCTTTTCGACTGCAATTCCAACGATACGATAATCGCCGTTTTCGCAGATAAGGAGGAGACGGGAAGCTACGGCGTTACGGGTATGCAGTCGCGAGTTATTCTCGATTTAATCGAGTGCGTTTCCCGCGCGCTGGGCGCCGACCCCGTGATTGTAAGATACAATTCAAAGTGCGTTTCCGCCGACGTCACCGCGGCTTTCGACCCCGCATATTCCGACGTTTACGAAAAGCGCAACGCCTCGTATATCCACTGCGGCGCGTCGCTCACCAAGTACCACGGTTCGCGCGGCAAGAACTCCACTAACGACGCTTCCGCCGAAATGGTGGCGTATCTTCGCGACGCCTTCGACAAGGCGGGCGTTATCTGGCAGACGGGCGAGCTTGGCAAAATCGATATAGGCGGAGGCGGCACCGTTGCAATGTACATTGCAAACCTCGGTATAGACACCTGCGATATGGGCGTTCCCGTGCTTTCCATGCACGCGCCCTACGAGGTCGTTTCCAAGGCCGACCTGTACTCTATGCACAAGGCAATGATTGCTTTCTGCGAGGCATAAAATTAAAATAATAAGCGCCCCGCGCAAACTTGCGCGGGGAGCTTTTTTTCTTTGTTAACCCCCGAATATTGCCTTTAAAATCAAGCCGAAAATAAAGGTGGCAAGTG
>JAIDIR010000107.1 GCA_029052615.1 Clostridia bacterium
GTCCACTACCGAGGACGAAACCTCGGCGGGAAGCTCCGAAAGCACAGCGCGCACGTACTCTATAATTTTATCCACGTACAGCTTTATTACGTCTTCAAGCTGCGAGGAATTGACAGCGGTCTGCGCCGGTTCGCCCGTACTGACGTCTCTGCCCGTGACGACCATCATCTTGTTGTCGTCCTCGAACAGACTGCCGACTACGTTTTTAAGTTTTTCCGCAGTGTTCGCGCCTATCTTGACGTCGAAATTTTCGGTAAGCAAATCCATTATATGCACGTCGATATTGCCGCCGCCCAGATTGACGGTGAAGCCCGAAATAATTCCGTCCAGAGAGAATACCGAAATATCCGTTTTGCCGTACCCCACGTCCACGCAGAACACGGGCGAGGTTGCCGAAAGCGCGACGTTGTGACCAAGCACCGCGGCAAAGGGCGTGCGCGTAAAGTACACCCTGCCTATTCCGCACTCCTTTGCTACGTCTATATACTTTTTGCGCAGCTTCTTTGAAGCGCTGCAAGGCACCACGAACATAATTTCCGTCTGCTTTGCCTTGCGCGGAGTTATCTCTATCTTCTCGAGGAAATGCCCCAAAAGCGCGGCAAGCAGGTTGGGCTGAACTATGTCGCCCTCGCACACAGGATTGATTATGCGGGTGTTTTTAGCCGCCTTGCCCGAAAGCGCGCGGGCGGTGTCGCCGAACGCCTTTATTGTGACGTTTCCCTCGTGGTCGCTCTGAATGGCAACGCACGTTGCTTCGGAGAGCACCACTCCGCATCCCACTATACTTATTTTGGTTATCCACGAACCGAAATCTATTACCAGTCTATTCATCTTAACGTACTTCTTCGATAATTTTTTTAACCAGCTCCACGGGCAAACCCACCACGTTGGTGTAGCTGCCCGAATAGCTTTTGACCACTCCGCCGTCCTGTATGCCGTAGCTGCCCGCCTTATCCATAGGCGAACCGCCCGCAACGTAAGTTTTTATAAAGTCCTCCGAAAGGTCGTTAAAGCGCACTTCCGTCTTTTCGCTTGCGGTTATTTTTTTATTTCCGCAACGCACACACACGCCGGTTATGACCGAGTGCGTTTTGCCAGAAAGCATTTTAAGAGTTGCGATTGCGTCCTCCGCGCTCCTTGGCTTGCCCAAAATTACGCCGTTATAGACGACGATAGTATCGCACCCTATGACGAGAGCGCCGTTATTTTTTTCAAACACCTCGCCGCACTTGTTTTCGGCAAGCCGTTCGGCAACGCGCTCGGGAGGGAGCGAATTATCCGCGCACTCCTCGCCTTTCGCGGGAATAATTTCGAAGTCCTTTACTATTTGCGAAAGCAATTCCATGCGCCGCGGCGACGCGCTTGCAAGTATAATTTTCATATTAAAAACAGTTATTCCCTCCGATTAGAAGCAAGCAAGACAAGGAGCGCGAGCACCGACCGCAGGGAGTGTACACAGAAGTACATGACCAAGGCGGCGCGGAGCGCGACACAGTATTGCGTAGCTTATAAGCGGAGAATGTAATAAAATGCCGCCCGTATAAGTGCGGCATTTTATCTTATTATAAAATTTCGAGATTCTTTCTGAACGACTTTTTAAACTCCGCACTTGCGGCAAGCGCGTCGCGTATTTCAAGCGAAGCGTCGCCCTCGACTTCGGTCTTCATAATAACCGAGTCGCCCAGAATGTCGCAGTTGATGCCCTTTACAACGCCCGCCATGCTTCTGTCCAGACTTTCGGCAATGCGCAGCATTACGCCCAGCCTTTTGACGATTTCGATATCGTCCTCCTGCAGAACGTCGCGGTAGCAATTCCAGTTGTAGGCGTTGATGTCCTCCTTTTTGTGACAGCAAGCCGTGAACGCCGCAAGCACTATCTCCCTGTGGGTAACGCCGTAGAGAGTGGAATTTAAAATCATATAGCAGCTGTGACGCTGGTGGTTGTAGTATTTGATGCGCATGCCGCAGTCGTGCAGCATTGCCGCGACTTTAAGCACCTTTAAGTACTGGCGGGGGAACTTGTGGAGTACCCTCAACTGCTTGAAGAGCTGAACGCTTAAATTTACCACGTGCTCTACGTGGCGCTCGTCACAGCCGTAATATTTTACGAGAGTGGTAAGCGAATAATTCATAACGTCCAAGATGGGCTTGTCGACCGTGGCGGGGAACGCCTGGTTGAACATTATGCCCTCTCTGAGACCAGAGCCCGAGAACGTGAAGTTTGTGAAATTGAGCCTCTGAACGAAGGTCTTTATTATCGCAAACGCCGCGGGAAGAATGTCCGCGCGCTCCGCCGAAAGACCCTTTATCTTCTTTTTCTTGTCGAGGTCGAGAACCTTTATCATATCGTAAACGGGATAAAAGTCCTCCGCCTGCAAATTGAAGTTATGCACGATATCCAGCGGATATTTGTGCACCATTTTATTTATTTTGAAAAGATTTCTGAAAGAGCCGCCCACGCCTATCATCTGCGCGTCGGGGTCTATTTCGCCCAGCCAATCGACTTCGTTAAGCTTTTCGAGGAAGAATTCCTCCATCTTTGCAGCCTGCTCCTCGGGGCGAAGCTCCTCGCCCGAGAAAAGGTCGGTCAAAGTGACCGCGCCGAAAGGTATGGTGGCAAACCGCAGCATATTCCTGCGGTTATAATATATAATTTTGGTAGAGCCGCCGCCGATTTCCAGGATTACGCCCTTGGGAATATCCATGGTGTTTATAACGCCGCGGTAGACTAAAACCGCCTCCTCCTCGGCGGAGAGAACGCGGAGCTTAACGCCGCAGCTCGTCTGAATTTCGTCAAGGAAAGAACGCTGGTTTTTAGCCCTGCGCACCGCTTCGGTGGCAACGCCTATAATGCGGGTTACGCCGCTGACGTCGCAGAGGCGCTTGAACATTCTTAAAGTTTTAACCGTTTCGGCAACGCGCTGGGGCTTTAAAAAGCCGTCGCGCTCCATATCCTGACCTAAGCGGACGCTCTCCTTAAGCTCGTCGACCACCATGAAAAAACCGTCCTCGAAAAGGTTGACGATTACCAGTCTTGCAGAGTTCGAACCGAGGTCGATAATACCTATTTTTTCCACTATATTACGCTCCTTTCGGACGGCGAGAAAAGCGCCCGAACAAAAGTAAAATTACCTGCCGACGGAAAGCCTTTTTTACGCGAAAACGCGAAAAAAAATATTCTTTCCACTATGCGGAATTATATCACTTGCAGTCGGTTTTGTATATACATAAACTAATTTTTTGTGCAACTTGCACAAATTTGAGGGCATAAAAAGGCGAAAATTAACCTTTTTGACGGTTAAATATCCGAAACGCGTTTTCCCGTGACGGGACAAACGAAGCCGGAGGCTATCTTCTTTAAAGGAGTAAGCACGAAATCACGGTTTTGATAATCGGGGTGGGGAATTGACAAGCCCTCCTCCCTGACGACTTTATTTCCGAAAAATATAATGTCGATATCCAGCGTTCTGTCGCCCCAGCGCACTTCGCGCTTTCTGCCGAACTTCGCCTCTATTTTGTGGATACCGTTCAATAATTCGCGCGGAGAGATAAGGCACTCGGTTAAGACCGCGCAGTTTAAAAATTGATTTTGCGCCGCGCCGCCGTAAGGCTCAGTCTGAATATAGTCCGAAACCTTTAAGACCTTTACGCCGTTGAGTGCGGAAAGCTCCTTTATCGCGCCGTCGAGAGTCGCCTTTTTGTCGCCCTCGCTCGAACCGAGAGAGAGCACGGCCTTATTCCTTTCCACTCTTGCCGAAACGCAAATATCCGAAAAGGGCAGACCGACGGGCGCCTGCGGCTTGTGCACGGTGACCTCAGCCGCCGTTATCTTTGCGTATTTTTCAACTACGGTAAAAGCCGCGCCGTATGCAAGGCGTTCGATAAGATTGAAAGTATTTTGCTTGCAAAAGTGCGTTATTAATTCACACACCTCGGCGTAGTTTACGGTGTCGCAAACGTTATCGCTCTTTGCTGCGGAGGACGTATCGCAGTCTATAGAAATATCGAAAACGAAGGGCTGCGGATTTGTCTTTTCCTGCGGCAGAACGCCGTGGCAGGCGGTGACTTTAAGCCCCTTAATATCAATTGCCCTCATACTCCTCCTTTATCGCCTTTACGTTTTCGGCAACGTCGTGAACGCGCACGAACAACACTTTTTTGCGCGCGGCAAGGCGCGTGCTTTCTATCGTTTGCGGCAATCTGTCCTCCACGTTTCCGCCGAACATAGACTTGCGGCTGGCGCCTAAAAGAAGCGGATAGCCCAAAGCCGAAAGCCTTTCGTAGCCGTTTAAAAGCTGCCGGTTTTGTTCCTTGTCCTTGGCAAAGCCTATGCCGCCGTCAAGACAGATTTTATCAGCGAAAATTCCCGCTTTCAGCGCGTCGTCAACCGAGCTTTTCAAAAAGCTTTCTATCTGCTGAAAAATATCGCCCTTAAGCTTTTGCGCGGCGTTGTGCATTATGCAGACCGATGCGCCCGCCTTTGCAATGACGTCCGCCATATCATTATCGTGCGTAAGTCCCCACACGTCGTTTATCATATCCGCGCCGAGCTGTAGCGCCGCACGGGCGCACTTTGAAAAATAGGTGTCGACCGACACGGGAATACCGAAATTTTTCTTTATTGCGGCAAGCGGTTTTTCAAGGCGGGAAATCTCTTCGTCCGCCGTTACCTCGCAATAGCCGGGGCGCGTGGACTGTGCGCCGAGGTCGATTATCGCCGCGCCCTCCTTAACCGCCCTTTCAACGCGGAACAGAACGCCGTCAACGTCCGTGCGGCTTTCCTTCCAGAAGCTGTCGGGCGTGAGGTTGATTATCGCCATTGCGTAGGTGTAATTTTTGAAAGTGCCGCCGCCTATAATCATTTTAATAACGAAATGACCTCAGCCGTTTTCTGTGCGGAAAAGTCGCCCAAAATTTTGTAGGTAACCGTCTTGCTGCCGAACTTTTTAACGCCGCGGCAGGTCATACAGGTATGCTCCGCCTCGCACCATACGAGGACGCCCTTGGGTTTGAGGCAGGTCATAACCGCCTGTGCAATCTGCTCGGTCAGCCTTTCCTGCAATTGCAGCCGCTTTGCAAACACCTCCACGCAGCGCGCCAGCTTGGAAAGCCCGACCACCTTTTTGTCGGGGATATACGCTATTGCAACGCGACCGAAGAAGGGCATTAAATGATGCTCGCAGGTCGAGGAAAAGGCGATGTCCTTTTCGATTACCATATCGCCGCCCTCCACGTTGAACGTCGTGGAAAGCGCTTCTTGCGCGCTCATGGAATTGCCCGAGGTAAATTCCGCAAAGGCGTCCGCCACGCGGCGCGGCGTGTCCTTTAATCCCTCTCTTTCAGTATCCTCGCCGATTGCTTCTAAAAGGTCCGCAACCGCCTTCATTGCCTTTTCTCTATCCATTGTTTTGCCTCTTTTAATAACGTGAACGAACCGCAGATTACCACGGTTTTCGTATGCGATTTGTTTAGTGCCTCCGTAACGCTTTGCGCGGTCGAAACGCATTTGAAATATTTCTTGCAAGCACTTTCGATTTGGTCAAGCGGCATCTTGCGCGGGCTGTCGCACTCGACTGCAATTATATTTCCGCACACCTCCGACAGCGCCGAAAGGTTACCGTCTATATCCTTATCCTTAAGACAACCGAAAATTATAGTGACTTCCGAACGCGGCAGACTTTTAAGCGCTTGCGTAAGCGGCTTGAAAGCCGCAGGATTGTGCGCACCGTCTAAAATATAATTCGTGCCGTTTACGGTTATCTTTTCGCACCGCCCCTTAAGTTGAGCGTTTTTTATTCCCTCGCGGATTGCCTCGTCGGGCAAGCCCAAAATTTTAGCTCCCTCTATTGCCGTTGCCGCGTTATACCGCTGCAAATCGTCCGCTTCCGATAAACCGCTTAACTTAGCAAACCGTCCGCCGATATCTTTGAAATATTTTCTTGCCGCCGACGGCTGAAAGTCGTTTATAACCGCGGGACAGTTCTTTATTATTCCCGCCTTTTGCGCGCATATTTCTTCTATAGTGTTGCCGAGATATGCCGTGTGTTCAAGCGATATGGAAGTGATGACCGCAAGCCGCTTTTTGTTTATTGCGTTGGTCGCGTCGTTAAGCCCTCCCATTCCGCATTCAATAACCGCCCACTCGCACCCTTCTTCCTTAAAGGCGAGAAGCACTCCCGCAGCCTGAATTTCGAAATCGGTTGCGCCCAGTCCCTCGGCGGCTGCCGCCGCGCGTTCGAAATATTTTTCCGCAACCTCGGCGGAAAGCGGCACGCCGTCAATTTTAAACTGGTCGTAAAAATCGTACACGGCGGGCGAGGTGAAAGTGCCTACCTTTTTACCGGCGGCAATGAGTATGCGCGTGAAATATTCCGCAGTCGACTCCTTACCGTTGGTACCCGCACGGTGAATAATTTTAAGCCCGTCGTCGG
>JAIDIR010000108.1 GCA_029052615.1 Clostridia bacterium
AGCCTCTAAATAAAATAGTAATAGTATTTTTAATTTAGGGGCAAACTGTTGAAAAATAAAATAATTTCGGTTATAGTTAATATCGCACTGTGCGCGATAATCGCGTCGATAAGTATCGTCGGTTTCGTGGGCGGCGAGGCGACGGAAGTCACCTCGGACGGAGAAAATCTGTTTTACAGGTCGGAAAGTCCCAAGGGCGTAAGTTTAATGTTCAACATCTATCAGAACACGGACAACGTCGTTAAAATTATGGACTTGCTGGACGAATATTCGTACAAGGCGACTTTCTTTCTGGGCGGCTGCTGGGCTGACGACAATATAGATTGCGTGCGCGAAATTTCCTCGCGCGGACACGAGGTCGCATCTCACGGCTATTTCCACAAGGACCATTCAAAAATGACCTACGAGGAAAATCTTGCCGAAATCCGCACGAGCGTAAAGCTTTTAAACGCAATGCTCGGCAGTGAAATTTCGCTGTTCGCTCCGCCGTCGGGCGCGTTCAACGATTCAACGGTAACCGCCGCAACCTCGCTAAATCTCAGAACCATAATGTGGAGCAGGGATACGATAGACTGGCGCGACAAGGACGTTTCGCTGATAGTAAGCCGCGCGACCAAAAATCTGCAAAGCGGCGAATTCATACTTATGCACCCCATGGACGTCACCGTTCAGGCGCTGCCGCAAATTTTGACGTACATAAGAGAAAACGGCTTAACCGCCGTAACCGTCTCTTATAATTTAGGAGAATAATGGTACATTACAGGCAATTAGAAAACGGAATAAGACTTATCGTAAAGCAGATGAGCGGACTTATGTCCGTCAGTATGGGCATAATCGTCGGCACGGGCGCGTCGGTCGAAAGCGACGGAGAGGACGGCATTTCGCACTTTATCGAACATATGATGTTCAAGGGAACGGAAAAAAGAACCGCCTTCCAGATTTCCGACAGAATGGACGCGATAGGCGCGCAGGTAAACGCCTTTACGGGCAAGGATATAACCTGTTACTATGCAAAGTCGACTTCCAACCACGCGGCTGAGGCGTTCGAAATTCTTTCCGACCTGTTTCTGAACAGCGTCTTCCCCGAGGACGAAATGAAGAGGGAAAAGGGCGTCGTAGTAGAAGAGATAAGCATGAACGAGGATACCCCCGACGACCTCTGTCTCGACCTCTTATCCAAAGCCTTTTTCGGCGGGGAAAATTACGGGCGAAACATTTTAGGCAGTAAAAAGAACGTCAAGGGCTTTACGCGCGAAGATATCGCGGCGTATATGAAGGACAGATACACGGCGGATAACGTCGTCATTTCAATGGCGGGCAATATCACCGTGGAGCTTGCCGAGGAGCTGGTCAACAAGTATTTTGCCTCTATGCCCTCTCGCAAGGCGGACAAGCGTAAGCTTAACGTCGCGTTGCAGTCCAAAAATTTATATAAGCACAAGGATATAGAGCAGGTGCACGTCGCAATCGCGTACCCTTCGGTAAAGAGGTACGAGCCACTCAGCGACGCAACCCAGATAATGAACGCCGTGCTCGGCGGAAGTATGTCGTCAAGATTGTTCCAGACCGTGCGCGAGGAATTGGGGCTTGCGTACACGGTATATTCCTACGTTTCGACTTACGAAAAGGCGGGTGCTTTGACGGTATACGCAGGCGTCAACGCCGATAACTATATGCAGTCGGTGGAAGCAATTTACGACTGTATAGCTGGCATAAAAAAGAAAAACCTGACCGAGGACGAATTCAAGCGCGGCAAGGAACAGCTTCTCTCGTCGCTCGTTTTCGCGCAGGAGAGCACCAGCTCGCAGATGCTTCTTTACGGAAAGGAGCTAATCTATTCGGGTAAGATTTACGACTTCGAGGACAGAGTGGGCAAGCTTAACGCCGTCAAGCTTAGCGACGTTTGCGAAGCAATCGACTACAATTTCGACGATAATTACAAGGCGACCGCGCTCGTCGGAAAAGTGGACAAGCCGCTTAAATGATATGAACGATAAAGTCACGGGCTTTGCGCCGTTTTTCAATAGCGACAGCAAAGTGCTTATTCTGGGCAGTTTTCCGTCGGTCAAAAGCCGCGCGGTGGAATTTTATTACGGCAATCCGCAAAACGCCTTTTGGCGCATAGTTTCAAGCTTTTTCGGCGAATCCGTTCCGGTAAGCGTAGAGGACAAAAAAAGCTTTTTGACGCGCAACAAAATTGCGCTGTGGGATATAGTCACCGAGTGCGAAATAACCGCCTCGCGCGACGATACTATTAAAAATTTTAAGGTTGCAAATCTTTCCGAAGTCTTGCAAAATTCTCAGGTTGAGTGTATACTTATAAACGGCGGCACGGCTTATAAAATTTTCAAAAAGCACTACGGCGGACTGAACGAGGCCATAATAAATCTTCCGTCCACAAGCCCCGCCAACACACGGAGAAAAGACGATGAGTGGTACGCCGCTTTACGAAGAGCTTTTAAGCGAACTTAAAACCTGTGCCGAGCCCGATTACGCCGCATTTCACAAGCGGCTTTTAAAGAACGATAAGTTAAACGTTCTGGGCGTGCGCGTTCCGACTTTGCGAAAGATGGCAAAAAAATATTCGCCTCGCATAGACGAGCTGCTGGCTCTGCCCGACGACTATTACGAAGTCACTTTCATAAAGCTTCAGGCGGCGGCGTTGCTCCCGTGGGAGGAGTTCATAAAATACGTCGTTAAATGCGTTTCGCTAATCGACAACTGGGCAACCTGCGACTGTTTCAGCGCCAAGTGCATAGCAAAGCACAAAGAAGAATTTCTGCCGTTCGTCTACGAATTTATGCGAGGCGGCGAATTTGCCCAGCGCTACGCGCTCACCGTGCTCTTATCGTTCTATATGGAGGAGCGCTATCTGGGTTTGATTTTTACAAGCGTTCTGGATACGGACACGCCGCTTTATTACGTACATATGGCGGCGGCGTGGCTGATTGCCGAAGTGCTCGTCAAGTTCTACGACAAGGGCGTGGAGTTTTTAAACGACGGCGTTATGGATAAAAAAACGCACAATAAAGCCATACAGAAGGCGTGTGAAAGTTACCGTTTAACCAAGGAACAAAAAGACTTTTTAAGAGGCTTAAAGAGATAATATGGAAATTGTAAAGCAACTTACCGAGGAGTTCAAGCTAAGACCCGACCACGCGGAAAACGTGGTAAAGCTTTTGGACGAGGGCAACACCATCCCGTTCATTGCGCGCTACCGCAAGGAAATGACGGGCGCAATCGACGACCAGCTTTTAAGGCAGTTTGCCGACAGGTACGAATACCTTAAAAACCTTGAAAAGCGCAAGGAAGAGGTTGCCGCGGCAATAACCGAGCAGGGCAAGATGACCGACGAGATAACGGCGGCTATTGCGGCTTGCACGACAATGACCGAAATAGAGGACGTTTACCGCCCCTACAAGCAGAAGAAAAAGACGCGCGCCTCGGTTGCAATCGCAAAGGGCTTGCAGCCGCTTGCCGACTTCATTCTGGCGCAGCAGGGCGACCCTTGGGCGGAAGCGGAAAAGTACATAAATGCTGAGAGCGGCGTGGAGAGCGCCCAACAGGCAATAGACGGCGCAAAGGACATAATCGCCGAAATCGTTTCGGACAACGCCGAGCTTCGCAAAAAGCTGCGTGCGCTCATGGAAAACCACGGCGAAATTCAGGTTAAGCTGGTCAAGGACGACGGTAAAGGCACGTACGATATGTACGCCGACTATTCCGAGCTTATCCCCGAAATCAAAAATCACAGAATTCTCGCCATCAACCGCGGCGAAAAGGAAGAGTGTCTGCGCGTAAAAGTCGCTTTCGACGGCGACGTGGCAAAGCGCGTATGCTCGGCAAAATACGTAAAGACCAAGGGCGCGTGCGCCGACCTTATAAAGGAGGCGGTGTCAGACGGCTACGACAGGCTCATTCAGCCCTCAGTGGAGCGCGAAGTGCGTTCCATACTCACCGACAGGGCAAGCGAGCAGGCAATAAGAATGTTCGAAGTCAACCTGCGCCCGCTGCTGTTGCAACCCCCCGTAAAGGGCAAGGTAACGCTTGGTCTGGACCCCGGTTACCGCACCGGCTGCAAGGTTGCGGTTGTGGACGATACGGGCAAGGTGCTTGCAACCTCCGTTATCTATCCCGTGCCCCCGCACAACAAAATCGAAGAAAGCAAAAAAATAATTAAAGACCTTATCGCAAAGCACAAGGTCGACGTCATATCCATAGGCAACGGCACTGCGGGCAAGGAAACCGAAATTTTCGTTGCCGACCTCTTAAAGGAAATCGACCGCAACGTATCCTACGCGGTGGTCAACGAGGCGGGCGCTTCTGTCTATTCGGCAAGCCCCCTGGCGGTGGAGGAATTCCCCGACTACGACTTAACTCTGCGCTCGGCAATTTCAATTGCAAGGCGTTTGCAGGACCCTCTGGCGGAGCTTATCAAAATCGACCCCAAGTCGATAGGCGTAGGTCAGTATCAGCACGATATGGATAAAAAGCGGCTGGACGCGGTTCTTGACGGCGTGCTTGAAGATTGCGTAAACAGCGTAGGCGTAGACCTGAACACGGCAAGCGCGTATCTGTTGCGCTACGTTGCGGGCTTGAACGCGGGCGTTGCCAAGAGCGTAGTGACCTACCGCGAGCAGAACGGAAAGTTCACCGAAAGGAAGCAGCTTTTAAACGTACCCAAGCTGGGCGCCAAGGCGTACGAGCAGTGCGCGGGCTTTTTGCGCATAGTGGGCGGCAAGAACATATTCGACAACACCGCCGTGCACCCCGAAAGCTACAAAAAGGCCGAAAAGCTTTTAAAGCTGTTCGGCTACACCGCCGAGGACGTCAAGGCGGACAATCTTAAAGAACTCCCCGCCAAGATAAAGGCATACGGCGAGGATAAAGCCGCCGAGTACTGCGAGCTGGACAAAGCGACCATGAACGACATAGTAACCGAGCTTATGAAACCGGGGCGCGACATCCGCGACAGCCTGCCCGCACCCATTTTACGCAAGGACATTATGAGCATAGAGGATTTGTCCGTGGGCATGGTGGTGGAAGGCTCGGTGCGCAACGTAATCGACTTCGGCGCGTTCATCGACATAGGCGTACATCAGGACGGGCTGGTTCACGTTTCCGAAATAACCGACCGCTACATAAAGCACCCTTCGGACGTTTTAAAGGTGGGTCAAAAGGTAAAAGCGGTCATAATAAATCTGGATATCAAAAAGCAGCGCATAGGTCTGTCGATAAAGCAGCTGAACAAAAGTCAGGCAAAGTCCTGAGCATAAAAGTCATAAATTTTATTGACAAATCGGCGCACATAAAGTATAATTTCATATATCAATTAACAGGAGTTATATATAATGTTTGATAAAGTAGCGCAATTGCTTGCGGAGCAGCTTGGTATTCCGCAGTCCAAAATCACCCCCGAAAGCAAAATTATCGAAGACCTTGGCGCCGACTCGCTTGACGTCGTAGAGCTTTTAATGCAGCTTGAGGACGAAACGGGCAAGACCATTCCCGATGACGAAGTAACCAAAATCAAGACGGTTGGCGAAATCGTTGAAGTAATCGAAAAGTTATAAAACCGTAAGCCCCGCGCACCGCAGTGCGCGGGGCTTTTCACAGCCGTGCACGCTTCCGCATACAATATAGTAACTATATATTTTACGGGAGAAAAATGTCTTGGCTTGGTTTTTAGGGCTTTCGGGCTGGTTGCAGGCGCTGCTTGGCACGTTATTCACGTGGGCGTTGACGGCGCTTGGCGCTTCGCTCGTATTTTTTTATAAAAAAGTAGGCAAAACGGCGTTTTGCTTTATGCTATCGGGCGCGGCGGGCATAATGCTTGCCTCGTCTTTCTTTTCGCTGCTTCTTCCCGCGCTGGAGCAGGGCGGCGACTATTCCTTCCTCGTCCTGACGGGCGGCTTTATTCTGGGCGGACTTTTAATAATCGCAACCGACCTTATTATAAAAAAGGTGAGTAAAAACGAAAACGAGCAAAACCGTTCGTGCGCGATAATGTGCGTTGCGGTAACAGTACATAACGTGCCGGAAGGTCTTGCGGTGGGCGTTGCGTTCGGCGCGCTTGCGCAGGGCGGCGGAGTGGGAGCCGTTGCCGCAATTATGCTTGCCGTGGGCATAGGCATACAGAACTTCCCGGAAGGTATGTGCGTTGCATTCCCCCTGCGTGCAAACGGTCATTCGCGCATAAAGAGCTTTTTAATAGGTCAGTTGTCGGGCGCGGTGGAAATAGTCGCGGGCGTAGTGGGTGCGCTTGCCGTCACCTGGGTCAGCGGTATGCTTCCGTTCGCGCTTGCCTTTTCCGCGGGCGCAATGGTGGCGGTGGTATGTTCGGAGCTCGTTCCCGAAAGTTTTGCCACCGATAAGTTAAAAGCAACAATCGGCGTAATACTCGGCTTCGCCTTAATGATGATTTTGGACATCGCATTCGGTTAAAAGCTTGCTCCGACCACAATAT
>JAIDIR010000109.1 GCA_029052615.1 Clostridia bacterium
TCACAGCACCGCCCCCAAAACGGCGGCAACGCAGCCGCCCACGGCACCGCCCGCAAACGCGCACAGCGCCGATATCGCGTAGAATTTTTTCGGGATAGAGGGAGCGGAAAGTACTTCAACCGTATCCGTGGTTTCCTCGGTTTCGGGCTGTTCCTTTACGACCGGCTCGTACTTTTTAAACGAGCATATACAAAAGGTGCTTCCGCGCGCATACTTGACGTCGATATATCCGCCGCCCGTCAGATTTTTAAGCGCGGCTTCCAGCGTTTCGCGGTTGCGCATATCCTCGGGCAGAGCGTCCAAAAGCTCCTCTTCATAATAAATTTTATATCCGCCCGTGCCTGCGTCGCACAGCTGAGCGGAAAGGTTGGTGCAGATTTCTTCCATTTACTTTTAATAATGGAACAAAACGCGCGTTTTTATTCGTTTTAACGGCTATTTGGCGGAAGCGGAAACCGACATTCCTATAACGAATACTATTATGCCCGCCGCCATGACGACGTAGCTTAAAATTCTTATGATTTTACACGCCTTGTTTTCGCCGTGCTTTTTCTGCGCGTTAAGAAAGGTAACGCTTGCAAGCTCGGAAATCATACTCGATATAAGCAGGTACACGCCCGCGCCCTTTATGGCAAACGAAATGCCGAAAAGCACGCACCCGACCGCAAAACACGCAATGGCAATATAAAAGCAGATAAGGTTGCTTTTGCCGCCGTTTTCTTCTGTTTGTTCTTCGGTTGAAGCCTGTGTGTTTTCGGTCTTTTCTTCGCTTTCTTTCAAGTCTTTATCACTCATCGCATCTGTCCTCCGTATGTCCGTTCGGCGCAACTATAATGGTTTTAAAATCGGTGTAAACGGCAAAGCCCGTATGCGCGCCGTTGGGCTTTTTAACGTATTTTTTCAAGGTAAAATCTACGGGCACCTTGTCCTTTTCGCGCGCCTCCGAATAGTAGGCGCAGACCTCTGCGGCAAACTTTATCACGCTATCGTCCGCGCTCTTTCCGTCAGTTAAAATGCCGACGTGGGAGGAGTGGAAGGTCTTGGCGTGCAGCCATATATCCGCAGGCGCAAGCCCCTTGGTCAGTCTGTCGTTCTGCAAATTATTACGTCCGCAAACTACGGTAAATTCGCCGTATACGAACTTGCGGAAGGGGCTTTCCGACGCTGCGTTTTTGTTCTTCTTTTTGCCGTCGGTCTTTGGCGCGGGAATGAGCGAAAGGGATATAAGTTCCTCCTCGGTCTCCGCAAGGTCGCAAAGATTTTCGGCGGCGTTCAGGTTGCCCGATATGCTTTTAAAATAGGCAAGTTTTTGCTCGCTTTCGCTCTTCTGCGCGGTAAGGTTTTGCGCCGTGCGTTTAAGCTTGGCGTACTTCTTATAATACTTCTGCGCGTTCTGTGCGGGGGTCAGCCGCGCGTCCAGCTCAACGGTGATTTTGCCGCAATTTTCGTCGTAATAATTTACCGCCTCAAACGCGCTCATTCCCCGTTCAAGGGCGTATATATTGGCGGTAATAAGCTCTCCGCGCAGTTTTACGTCCTCGCATTTATCACATTCGGCAAGCTTTTCGTATATGCTTGCAAGCCGCTTTTCAACCTTCTTTTCGGCGGAGGACAGCGCGGAAACAAGCCTGCGTTTTTTGTCCGCAAACAGCTTTTTGTTCACCGCATACGTGTAAAATTCCGCCTGCGCTTTCAACAGACTTTCGCACTCTTTCGCGCCCTCTGTTGCGCGCGCCTTAAAGTCTGTAACTTCGCCTGCGCGGTATAAAACGCAGGGGGTATATTCGGTGTCGTTGATATAGGAATATACCTGTTCAGCCGTGGCGTTTTCGCCGTATAGAGCAACTATGTCGTCGGCGGTTACGTAAGCAATGCCCGCAACCCTGTCGGCGATAAATTTTGCTAAATCGCCCGTCCTGTTTTCGAACGCAAGCCTTAACGCATCTAAGTCGGTCGGGTCGGCTTTGTCCTGCTTTTCGGGCAGAAGATATTTTGCGCCGCCAAGAGTGACGCGCCGCGCGCCCGTTTCCAGCGAGGCGGTCTTTAATGCTCCGACTATAATTCCGTCCTTGGTTAAAACGGCGTTGGAGTACTTGCCCATAATTTCAAGGTACAGCCGCATGTCGGCAATTTCGAATTCCGAAAAGCACTTGAAATCGAAGTAAATCACCCTTTCGAACCCGACCTGTTTAACGGCTGTAATTTCGGCGTTCTGCAGGTGCTTTCTAAGCAGCATACAGAAGTTGGGCGCAACTTTGGGGTTGGGCAAATCAAAGCTTTCGCCCGCGCTCACCCTGCAATATTTTGCCGAAAGGTCGATATCCAGTTTAACCGTGCCCGAACGCGTGTATATTAAAAGGGAGAGCAAGTCCTTTTCGGGCTGATTTATTTTGGAAATTTTTCCGCCCGTGAATAAAGCTTCAAGCTCCCTTACGACGTATCGCAAAGTAAACGCGTCCTGTGGCATAGTGGTTACCTTTCAAGCAAAAGTTTTTACCTTGCCATTATATCCCAAAAAAAATAAAAAGTAAATTGTATACGGTCTTAAAAACGCTTTTCAAAATAAAAGAATTGTGTTAGAATATTATCCGTATTAAAATAATCGGTATTTTCAATCAGGAGAACATCAATGAACTACACTTTCGAAGCATCTGAAAAAAGCACAGTTAAGCTCGTTATAAATTTCACGGGTGAAGAATGGAAGAGCGCAATCGACCAGGCGTATCTGAGAACGCGCGGCAAGTATGCCGTTCCCGGTTTCAGAAAGGGCAAGTGCCCCAAGCCCGTAATCGAAAATTATTACGGTAAAGCCGTCTTCTTCGACGACGCTTTCAACGTACTCTATTCCGAGCATTATCCCGCAATCATCGAAAAGGAGAGCGCGAACTTCACCGCAGTGGGCGCGCCCGAGCTTTCGGTTGACGAGCTTACGGACGAGAAAGTCGTACTCACCGCAATCGTTCCCGTTAAGCCCGAAGTAAAAATCGGCAGCTACAAGGGTTTAGAAATCAAGAAGTATGAATATAATGTGACCGAAGAGGAAATAAAGACCGAGGCGGACAAAATTCTTCTGCGCGAGGCTAAGACCGTTGAGGTCACCGACAGAGCGTGCAAGAGCGGCGATATCGTAAATATCGACTTTGCAGGCTCCGTGGACGGCGAACTGTTCGCGGGCGGCTCCATGGAAAAATACGACCTCGAGCTTGGCAGCGGCTCGTTCATCCCCGGTTTCGAGGATCAGGTTGCAGGTATGAAAATCGGCGAGGAAAGGGATATAAAGGTTACCTTCCCCGCAGACTACCAGGCTGACAATTTAAAGGGCAAGGAGGCAACCTTCCACATCAAGCTGCACGCAATCAAGGGTAAGGAGCTTCCCGAGCTGACCGACGAATACGTTAAAAAGCACGCGGGCAGCGAAACGGTAGCGGCTTATATGGCAAGGGTCAAGGAGCGCCTTGAAAACAAGGCTAAGAACGACAGCCGCGACCAGACCGAAAACAGCATATTACAGGCTATATGCGCAACCTGCGAGTGCGAAATTCCCCAGGCTATGATTGATAGCGAAGTGGACAATATCGTTCAGGATTTCGCGCAGAGGCTTGTATATCAGGGCCTGCAGCTTAAGGACTATATCGAGTATATGGGTCAGACGATGGAGCAGTTCAGGGCACAGTTTGCCGAGCAGGCAAGAAACCGCGTGCTCACCCAGCTCGTAATCGAAAAGATAATAAAGGACGAAAACATAACCGCAACTCAGGAAGAGATAGAAGCCAAGATTGCAGAACAGGCGGCATCGGTCGAAAAATCGGTTGACGACTACAAAAAGACCCTCGATTCGAGAAGAATGGAGTATATCGCAAACGATATCGTAATCACCAAGCTCTTCGAATTCCTGTCGGCAAACAACAAGCTTGTTGCTTGAATTTGACCGTTTTTAATAGTTGAAAATATCCTGATGCGGCGGCTTTACTTATTTAATTGTTTTGCCGCCGTAAAAATAATTATCGCAATAAATTTTCTTAAAAGGAGAAGCAAACAATGGCAAACGAAAAGAATGCGCTCGTTCCCTATATCGTGGAGCAGACCTCGCGCGGTGAGCGTTCGTACGACATCTATTCCAGACTTCTGGAGGACAGAATTATATTTTTGAGCGGCGAGATTGACGACGCGGTAGCAAACACCGTCGTTGCGCAGCTCATCTACCTTGAGGCAAAGGACCCTTCCAAAGATATAAATCTGTATATCAACAGCCCCGGCGGTTCGGTTTCCGCAGGTCTTGCAATCTACGACACGATGAACTATATCAAGTGCGACGTTTCCACCATATGTATCGGTATGGCGGCTTCGATGGGCGCGTTCCTTTTATCGAGCGGCGCAAAGGGCAAGAGGTTTGCTCTCCCCAACAGCGAGATTATGATTCACCAGCCCCTCGGCGGTGCGCAGGGTCAGGCAAGCGACATAAAGATAGCAGCCGAGCACATTTTAAAGACCAAGAAAAAGCTCAACTCTATACTTGCGCAGAACAGCGGCAAGCCGTTGGAGCAGATTGAGCGCGACACCGACAGAGATAACTATCTCTCGGCTGAAGAGGCGCTTAATTACGGTCTTATAGATAAAGTTTTCTTTAAGAGATAATTTTTCTTAAAACAGGTCAATAATCAAAATCGACAGCGCCGACGGGTGAAAATTTTGGTCGGCGCTCGGGAGTTTAAATGAAAAATCAGAAATTCTGTTCGTTCTGCGGCAAGCCCGAGGATTTGGTCAAAAGGCTTATTGCAGGTCAGAACGATTCGTTCATATGCGACGAATGCGTGGAAATTTGCAGGGATATGATTCGCGATACGGTGGAAGATTCCGTGGAGCCGGTGCCCCTCAAAAAGCCTTCCGAGATAAAGGACGAGCTGGACAAGTATATCGTCGGTCAGGACGAGGCGAAAAAGGTTCTCTCCGTTGCGGTGTACAACCACTATAAGCGCATAAACAACAAACTGAATAAGGATAGCGACCTTGACGAGGTCGAAATTGAAAAGAGCAATATTCTGCTTTTAGGACCCACTGGCTGCGGCAAAACGCTGCTTGCCCGTACGCTTGCAAGAATTTTGAACGTGCCCTTTGCGGCGACGGACGCAACCACCTTGACCGAGGCGGGATACGTCGGCGAGGACGTTGAAAATATTCTTTTAAAGCTCATCCAGAACGCCGACTATAACGTGGAAAGAGCCGAACGCGGCATCATATATATCGACGAAATAGACAAGATAGCAAGGAAGAGCGAAAACGTTTCCATCACGCGCGACGTTTCGGGCGAGGGCGTTCAGCAGGCTCTTTTGAAGATTATCGAAAGCACGGTTGCAAACGTTCCCCCTCAGGGCGGCAGAAAGCACCCCCAGCAGGAATGTCTGAGAATTGATACGACAAACATTCTGTTCATTTGCGGCGGCGCGTTCGTCGGACTGGATAAAATCGTTCAGGCGCGCAAGGATACGGCGTCGCTCGGCTTCGGCGGCGAGGTCAAGTCTGCGGACACCGACACCTACAAGGCGTTGGAGGACGTAAAGCCGCAGGATTTAACCAAGTTCGGTTTAATTCCCGAATTCGTCGGGCGCGTGCCCATAGTTGTTGCGCTTCATCCGCTGGACGAAACGGCGCTCGTAAATATTTTAACCGAGCCGCGTAACGCGATAATAAAGCAGTACCAGAAGCTTATGGCTCTCGACGGCGTAAAGCTGACCGTGGAGGAAGAGGCGGTAAGGGAAATTGCGCGCACCGCAATCAATTTAAAGACGGGCGCAAGGGGACTTAGAACCATTATCGAAGGCTTTATGACCTCCGTAATGTACAAAGTGCCGTCGGAAAAGAACGTCGAGGAAGTAATAGTCACCCAGAAGTGCATTACCGACAGGGCGGAACCCCGCATTGTTTATAAGAAAAGCGCTTAAGTTGCATATGTTCGGGGAAGTAGAGTTGCTTCCCCGCTTTTTGCAAGAGGAACATTATTATGGCTGAGGAAGAAAATAAAATTTATCCGGTGGTAGCGCTGCGCGGCAGAGTTGCTTTACCCTGCGTCACGACGTCGTTCGACGCGGGTCGCCTTGCCACGCTTGCGGCGCTTAAATGCGCGCTGGACAAGGGCAAAATATTCATAGCCGTCACGCAGAAGGACGATAAAAAGGAAGAGGTCGGCGAAGGCGACGTCTACCATATAGGCACGCTCTTTTCCATTTCGCGTGTGACCAATCTGCCCGCAAACCGCGTGCGCGTTACGGGCAAGGGGCTTTACCGCGTAAAGCTTAAAAAGATAACCACCGAGGATAATTGCCTGCATGCAACGTGCGAAAAGCTGCCCGTTTCTATGAAGGAACCCGAGCTTGAGGAGGCGTATTTCCGCAGTGCGCGCTACGCCATAACCGAAAGTCTTGAAAGCCCCTCGAACCGCCTTATAGGCGAGGATGTCGTCAACGT
>JAIDIR010000011.1 GCA_029052615.1 Clostridia bacterium
TCGCAGAGAAGCGAAAACGTATCACCGAACAGTCTGCGCTGGGGCGAATGGTTCTTGAATTCCTTGGTGCCGTAGTCGGTGAAAAGCACGCAGTCGGGAGCAAATTTAGCCTTTGATATAAAGTCGGGAATTTGGCCGTTCTGCACCCACAGGCTGGGCGAAAGCGCCGCACCGCGCGAAAAATATTTGCCGTACTTTGCAAGCGCGTAAAGGGTCATCAGCCCGCCCATGGAGCTGCCCGCAATAAAGGTGTTGCCCCTGTCGGGCAGGGTGCGGAACTCTCCGTCAACCCAACCCTTAAAGTCGGAAACAAGCCAGTCCATATACTTCTTGCCGCGCCCGACAATCTTCTGTCCGTGAAAGTCGAAGGTCACGGGCGAGTACTCCGAAAGGCGCATATTGCCCTCGTGGTTGCACTCCACCGCCGCAACTATAAGCGGCGTGCCCGTCTTGTCTAAATACTCCTCAAGCCCCCAGCACTTGCCGAAGGTCGCCTCCTCGTCGGTGAACAGATTGTGCCCGTCGAACATATACAGAACGGGATAACGCGTATCCTCGTCCTCTTCGTAACCGACCGGCAGATAGACGTAGGCGCACCTTTGCTTTTCACCCGTGAGGGCGGGAATTTTAATTTGCCTGCGTACTACCATTGTCCTTAATATTGTCCTTTAAAAAACCCGCAAGGTCCTCGAATAGCTGCGGCGCGCACAAATCGTTTACAATCTCGTGGCGGCAGCCGCGGTATAAAATCATGCTGACGTCCTTGCCGTATTTCGCCATCTTGCCGCAAAACTTTTCCACGCCCTTTCCGTAATCGCCCACGGGGTCGTCCGCGCCCGCAACTATAAATATAGGAAGCTTAGCAGGAACTGACTTCATAGTCGAAGCCTTGCACGCCTCGTGAATAATGCTGAACAAGCCGTAGAACGCATTGCAGGTAAACGGCACGCCGCACAGCGGGTCGGCGATATAATTATCTACGTTTTCGGGATTGGCGCTCAGCCAGTCGAAGTGCGTGCGCTTTTCGAATTTTTTGTTGTACGAGCCGAACGCGGTGTTGTCTATAAACTTGCTGCGGTAACGCCAGCCCTTGAACAGCGCAACCAGCTTGGTGATAAACTTTGCGCTTCCCGTTGTCGCCTTGCTCTTGAAGCCCGTGCCCATAACTATCGCGCCCGCAAGCTCTTTGCCGTAAAGCGAAATGTACTTGCGGCAGAAGAACGAGCCCATTGAATGACCCATAACGAAATAGGGCAGACCGGGATGCTTTTCCTTTACGATTTCTGTGAGCGCGCGTATATCTTTAAGAACGGGCGCATATCCCTTCTGCTCGGCGAAATAGCCCAAGTCGTCCTCACTGCAAACCGACTTGCCGTGGCCTAAATGGTCCTCCGCGCAGACGGTTATTCCCTGCTTTGCAAGATATTCCGCAAGCGGCGCGTAACGTTCGGCGTACTCCGCCATACCGTGAATAATCTGTAAAACGGCTACGGGCTCGCCCTCCGCCTGCCATATGCAGGCGTGAATATTAGTCTTTCCGTCGGAAGAAGGATAATATATTTCTTGCATATTAACTCCCAAACAGCATTTGGTATTCTACCGAAAATTATAGCACTACCCAAACGCTAAATCAAGTTATTTTTTCTTGAGTATTTTGCGCAGCCCCTTAAACAGGTGCCCGTCGCACGCAAGCAGGAAGCCCTGCGCCTGCGCGTCGTTGAAATTCATAAACTGCAACAGCGACCTTAAGCACAGCCACTCGAATACGACCGACTTGATTTTGTCCTTGGAGTGCCTGCTCTGCTTTGCGATTATGCCGAATATTTTTGCGACCAGCCCCCTGCAATATATGAGGTCGGCAACCTGCATATCCATACTTGCGCGCATACCCTTTTTTGGCGCAACATACGGTTCGTCGGGGGATATATGGCTTTCAAAGTACTCTTTATACGTCTGTTTAACGCCCTGACCGTCCGCAAGGGCGCAGCCCTCGGGCAGATTGCTTTGAGTTATTTCCACCGTGCCGGCAAACAACGCGTGCGCACTGTCCTCGTTTAAAGTCACGTCGTAAACGCCGCCCGCCTTGAAGCGGTGCTTATCCGTATTCCAGATGCGGAAGGAATATTCGTCGAAAGCAAGGCTGACCTGCCTGCTCTCCCCCGCCTGCAAAAACACCTTTTTAAAAAGCTTAAGCTCGAAGGGCGAAGCCTGCAAATTTGCCCTCGGCGCGCGGATATACACCTGCGCAACCGCCGCGCCCGCAACGCCGCCCGTGTTCTTTACGGTAAAGCGCACTCCGCGCCCGTCGACTTTAAAGTCCGAATATTCGAACCGCGTGTACGAAAGCCCGTACCCGAAAGGATATTTGACGGGAACACCGAACGAATTATAATACTTATAGCCGACGTAAATGCCCTCGGCGTAGTCGCTTCTTAGCGGGCTGTCCGCGTACACCTTTGCGCACGCCTCGCCGCCCTCTTTTAGCGGATAGGTTTCGGCAAGTCTGCCCGACGGATTGACCTCGCCCGTAAGCGCGCGCACCACCGCTCTTGCGCCGCTCTGTCCGCCAAGATGGGCTAAAAGCAGAGCGTCCGCGTGAACGTCCCAGTCGGTTAAAACGGCGCTTCCGCAGGACAAAACCACGACTATTTTCTTGCCGAGCTTGGCAAGCTTTTGAATAAGCTCGATTTGGTTTGCGTTAATGGAAAGCTCGGTTCTGTCGCACCCTTCGGACTCCTTGTTTTCGTCCAGACCGAGGCACAGAACGACGGTATCCGCGCGCTTTGCAAGACGGACGGCGCGTCTTATCTGCGCTCCGCTTTTACCGCCCGCGCGCTTGAAGCCGCGCGCAAAACCTATAAATTTTAAGGGTGATTTCTTAATTTCCCCCAATATATTCGCCAGCGAAGTGGGAACTATCTGCGAAGAACCCGCCCCCTGATAGCGCGGCTTGCTTGCAAAATCGCCGATAACCGCCACCCTTTCGCCGTCTTTCAAGGGCAGCGCGCCGCCCTCGTTTTTCAATAATACAAGGCTCTCGGCGGCAACCCTTGCGGCAAACTCGTCGTGCTCCTTTTTATCGTAAGGCTTATTTTCGATTGCCTGCGACCTGCGCGCAAACTTGGCAATGCGCTCCACGCAGTCGTCCACCTTGCTCTCGTCCAGCTCTCCGCTCCTGACGGCGGCAACGACCTCCGCGGCGGAAATCGCACACGCGGGCATTTCCAGATCGGCACCCGCTTCAACCGCCTTTACCCTTCCGCGGCTGCCGCCCCAGTCGGAAACGACCAGCCCTTCAAAGCCCCATTCGGTGCGCAGCACGTCGGTTAAAAGGTAGCGGCTCTGATTGCAGTACTCGCCGTTGAGTCTGTTGTAAGCGGACATAACCGCGCCAGCCTTGCCCTCCTTAACGGCGATTTCAAAACCCGTAAGATAGGTTTCCCTGAGAGTCTGTTCGTCCACGCGGCTGTCGCAGTACATACGCGCGTACTCACGGCTGTTTACCGCAAAATGCTTTACGCACGCCGTCACGCCCGTGCTCTGTATTCCGCGTACGTACGCCGCGGCAATCTTGCCCGAAAGATAGCTATCCTCCGAAAAGTATTCGAAATTTCTGCCGCACAGCGGACTGCGCTTTATATTGAGACCGGGACCCAGCACCATTGAAACGCCGAACGAAGCCGCCTCGCGCGCGATGTGCTCGCCCAGCTCCTCGCAAAGCTCTTCGTCAAACGAGCAGGCAACCGCCGAAGCCGTGGGAAAGCAGGTCGCGGGAAAGGAGCCGCCCATACCCAGATGGTTGGGGCGCTTGTCCTGCACGCGCATACCGTTGGGACCGTCGGCAAGCTTAACGGAGGGCAGGTCAATATCCTTGCACTCCGCAGTGCGCCAGAAGCCGCCGCCCGTCAACAGCTTTGCCTTCACCTCAATATCCAGTTGTGCTATCTTCTCTCTGTCCGTCATAAAATATACCGCTTTTATTTTATCACCGCGCAAAAATTTTTGCAACACAAAATAAAATGTATAATTATTTATATTTTAACTCAAATATTGTATAATTATTAAAGAATATACACGAATACCGTTGACAAATTTATAAAAAACGCATATAATAACGGCAATTACTTATAAACCGCGGCAATAAAAAATCAACGCGGTTTAGGGAGGTTGAAAGACCGTGAAAGACGTGCCTTACAAAGTATACTTAACCGAAGAGGAGCTGCCCAAGAAATGGCTGAACATCAAGGCTTTTATGAAGGACAAGCCCGCTCCCCTCATCAACCCCGCAACCAAACAGCCCTGCACCAAGGAGGAGCTTTGCAACGTTTTCTGTGAAGAGCTTGCCGAGCAGGAGCTGAACTCCACGGACGAATATATCGACATACCCAAGCCGATAAGCGATTTTTATAAGCTGTACAGACCCAGCCCCTTAATCCGCGCTTACGGTCTGGAAGAATATCTGGACACCCCCGCGGAGATATATTATAAGTTCGAGGGCAACAACACCTCCGGCTCGCACAAGTTGAATTCTGCGGCGGCGCAGATTTACTACGCCAAAAAGCAGGGCTTGAAGGCGGTTACCACCGAAACGGGCGCGGGTCAGTGGGGCACGGCGCTTGCTATGGCGGGCGCGCACTTCGGCATGCCCGTGCACGTGTATATGGTCAAGGTATCCTACGAGCAGAAGCCTTTCAGGCGCAACGTTATGAACGTTTACGGCGCCAACGTCGTCGCTTCCCCCTCCGAAACGACCGAGGCGGGCAGAAGAATTTTAAAGGAGCACCCCGGCACTAACGGCTCGCTGGGCTGCGCAATTTCCGAAGCGGTTGAGGCGGCGGTGACCGACCCCGAGCACAAGACGCGCTACGTTCTCGGCTCGGTTCTCGACCAAGTCCTTTTGCACCAGTCGGTAATCGGTCTGGAAACCAAGACCGCGCTCGACAAGATAGGCAGAAAGCCCGACGTCATAGTCGGCTGTGCGGGCGGCGGTTCCAACCTTGGCGGACTTATCGCGCCCTTCGTTGCCGAAAAGCTGCAGGGCAAATCCAATCCGCGAATAATCGCCGTGGAGCCTGCCAGCTGCCCTTCGTTCACGCGCGGCACCTACCGCTACGACTTCTGCGACACGGGCAAGATTTGTCCGCAGGCTAAGATGTACACGCTCGGCTGTGACTTTATCCCAAGCGCCAACCACGCGGGCGGACTGAGATACCACGGCATGAGCCCCGTGCTTTCCAAGCTGTACGACGACAAATATATGGAGGCAAAGTCCTACACCCAGACGGAGGTTTTCGAGGCGGCGGTTACCTTTGCAAAAATCGAAGGCACCCTTCCCGCACCCGAATCCTCGCACGCAATCAAGGGCGCAATCGACGCCGCACTGGAGTGTAAAAAGACGGGCGAAAAGAAGGTTATCGTGTTCGGACTGACAGGCACGGGCTACTTCGATTTAAAGGCGTACGACGAATTTTTGAGCGGCAAAATGAGCGACCATATTCCCACGGATAAGGAAATCGGGTTGTAATAACCGTTAAATAAAAGCAGGGCGCCCGCGCAACGTAAAAACCGTTGCGCGGGCGCTTAATTTCGCCATATTACGGGGTTAACCGCATATTTCAGGCAAATTTCTTTACAGACTTGCCTTTAAAATATCCTTTATCTCGCCCTTATCAAGCACCTTGTATCCGCCGTCCATAATCAGCGTGCTCTCCACAATTCCGTCCAGCATCTGCTCGGTTGCACCCAGGTCGGTTATGTTCATAACCAGACCGATTTTCTTCATCCACTTCTCCATCTCGGACAAGCCCTCTAAAGCGACTTGCTCTTCGCTCTTGCCCTCACTTCTCACGTTCCACACGTTGACGGCGTAGCGTGCAAACTTCTTCAAGCCGTAGGGCATGATATGGCGGTAATAGGGCATAGAAACGGCGGCAAGCGTCATTCCGTGCGTCGCGTCGGTGTGCGCGCCGACCGCCTGACCGAGCATATGCACTTCCCAGTCGGTGGACTTTCCCTTGGCAACCAGCGTGTTCAGCGCCCATGTCGCGATCCACATAATGTTGCTCCTCGCCTCGTAATCGGTGGGATTGCCCACGGCAATATCCGCGCTGTGTATAAGCGAGCGCAGCAGCCCCTCCATAATATAATCGCTGGTGTTGTCGTCGGTGCCCGAAAAGTATTGTTCGAGTATGTGCGACATAATGTCGTATATGCCCGAAATCATCTGATACCTGGGCAGCGTGTACGTGAATTCGGGATTTAAAACCGAGAACTTGGGGAAGACGTTTTCACCGAACACGTGACCTATTTTAAGCTTCTGCGCGTGGTTGGTTATTACCGAGCCGCCGTTCATTTCACTGCCCGTTCCAACCATAGTCAGAACGCATCCGACGGGCACTATATCGCAGGTAACGTCCTCGAAACGGATAAAATATTTATCCCATGCGTCCTCGTTGCAGTTGACCGAAACCGAAACGGCTTTGGCATAGTCGCACACGGAGCCGCCTCCCACAGCTAAAATAAGGTCGGCCTTTGCCGCCCTCGCGCGGGCAATGCCCTCGCTGAGCTTGTCCGCCGTGGGGTTGGGCATAACGCCCGCGTCCTCGAAAATATTCTTGCCGTTCGCCTGCAAAATGGCAACGACTTTATCGTATACGCCGTTCTTCTTTATCGAGCCGCCTCCGTAAACGAGCAGCACGTTTTTGCCGTACTTGGGAAGCTCTTCGTTCAGCCCGTCCAGCGCGTCCTTGCCGAAATAAAGCTTGGTGGGATTGCAGTAAGTGAAATTGCCTAACATGGGTATCTCCTTTATTCTGATTTTTTTACGGTATTATTGTATAACCCGCAGGGCGATATGTCAACCCCGATAAAATTTTTCGGATAAAATAAAAAACGCACGCAAAAACGCTTGAATTTTTGCGCAACGTCCTATATAATAAGTGAGTAAATTGAATATTGGGGTGTCGCCAAGCGGTAAGGCAACGGACTCTGACCTCCTACTTTTTGATGATAATAACAGCATATCGACAGTGTTTTAACACACATACGGTATGCTGTATTTTTTATTTTATTAAAAATAAATCAAGAACAAATTTCGGCTACCTTTGGGCTTGCAAATCGGCGCACAAAAAATAGTTGCTTTGCAATACTAGAAGTTATCCAAAAAATGTATAACTTTTTATTTAAAAGTTCTTGACAAAATTTTCCAGAAGCTGTATACTGTAACTAGGTTTGGAGGTAAATTATGATTACGGAGTATGGCAAATTCATAAGAATCTACCGTTTACAACACGGTTTGTTATTAAAAGATATGGCAGATAAATTAAATGTGCCTTCATCTTATTTGTCTGCTATGGAAATGGGGCGTAAAACAATAACCAATGACTTCGTTAGCAATCTAATCTATACATATACTTTTACTGATGACGAAGAAACAATGTTAAGACGTGCTGTTGAAGATAGCATTAGTTGCGTAAAATTTAACTTGCAGTCAGCCACGCAGAAACAACGTAATGCCGCAGTAAGTTTTGCTCGTAAGTTTAATGATTTAGATAGTTCAACCATTGATAAAATTTTGGAATTATTAAATGGTAACAAGGTGGATTAAATGGTACAATATAGAAGCAGTTATGAAGTCCCACCCTTAGGGCGTCAGAATTTAAGAGACTATGCTAAATATGTCAGGAGTAAACTAAATATTACAACTCCTTATTTTCCTGTTGTTCAGTTGCTTGAAAGTTTGAACAGCATAATTGGCGTTGACTATGACATCATTGACGATAGCGAGTGGGCAAAGCGCTTTGGTGAAGATGAGCACGCTCAATATAATCTTACCGACAAAATTATTTATGTAAAATCTTCGGTATATGAGGGAGCTTGCAATGATTTTGGAAGAGACAGGTTTACTATTGCGCACGAAATAGCGCACGCACTCTTATTGGACGATACAAAAATAAAGTTCTGTCGTTCAGATTCAAACAAACCAATTGTTACTTATAAAAATCCTGAATGGCAAGCTGACTGTTTAGCTGGTGAACTGCTTGTTCCCTATCATTTATGTAAAAATATGAGTGTCCGCACAATAATGAAAGAATGTTGCGTTTCATTTGAAGCAGCAAATTATCAGCGGAATAAATTTTAATTTGATATAACGCTTATAAAAAAAGAGCATTTGAACTGGCCATTCAAATACTCTTCGGTTCCCGAAAGAACACATAATAGTATCATCATAATACATTAAATCTGACTTATTGTCAAGACTTTCAGGAATCCTTTTATAAGTTTTATAAATAACTTAAAAAGGAGAAATACAATGAGTTCTTCAAAAAGACATGTTGTATGGGTAGAGGTTTTTACGCCGTATATTGTACGTAACGGAAAAACCATTTATCCCAAGACAGCGAAGTATTTTCATTTCTGGGTCAAGAAATGATGCTTGAAAGTAAAGGCGAGAGTTATACACTCTCGCTTTTATTTTATATTTTATAGTCAACTAATTGTGCTTGCTGCAGCTGATATTCTTCGGAATAATCGGTATATCCCCTGTCAACTTTGGAAGATTTAACGTCCTTATCTTCTTCGTGTCCGTCCCAAAGCATAACCAATTCGGGATTAACTCCGCACTCCTTACACCGAGTTATGAATGTATATCTTAATTCGTGCGGGTGGTGCGGTTTTACTTTGTCTTTCGGAAATATACGGGCTATTGCGGAAGTAATCGTTTTTGGGATAGTGTGCTTTGCCGTTTCAAAATCTATGTACTTTAAATATCGTCTTGCAAAAGCGGTTACGGGTATTTTACGGCGCACTTCATTTTTGCCGAGTAACTCTTTACTTGTAGTAACTTCTATCCAGTTATCGTCTAACACTTCAAGCGTCTTTAATTCGGAAGTTCTTAATCCGAATAAGTACAATACCAATAACGCACTCGAAGCCTTCAAGTCGGGTTTTAATGAAGATTATAATAATTATAGCTTTATGCCCCAACGAGAGCATTTTTTAAACCCTATGATTCAGATGAAACATTAATGAAATTAAGAGATTTTTCGTTTTAATTTGAGATGAAACAGTGTATTTTATTTAATCGGTTTGATATTAAAAATAGTAGCGTTATTATCCGCTACTATTTTTTATCATTCGGCAACCTTTTGGTTACCTTTTGGCATATAGAAACTTTTTATATTTTTACAAAACGACTTAAAATCGTTTGTATTTTACCATAAACCGTGCTATAATACTTTTCGTTAACTGAATATTGGGGTGTCGCCAAGCGGTAAGGCAACGGACTCTGACTCCGTCATTCGTTGGTTCAAATCCAGCTACCCCAGCCATAAACCTAATCCGACCTATCGGGTTAGGTTTTTTCATTCCTTGCTTGCGAAATCCAGGGACCAGCCAAAAGCCTAATCCGTCCTATCGGGTTAGGTTTTTTCTATGTCGGGTTTTAAACGTTTTCAGCTAATTATTGACAATCGACTTTATGA
>JAIDIR010000110.1 GCA_029052615.1 Clostridia bacterium
ATGTATTCGGGCTTAACGTCGGAAATAATTTTAAAAACGAGCTTTATAAAGCCGAAAATTGCGTTGGTTGGCTGACCCTGCGACGTACTGAAAATGGGCGTTGCGTAATAGGCGCGATTGAGAAGACTGTTGCCGTCTATCAATACAAGTTTATCCATAAAATAATATTTACCCCGAACAAAAAAGCTTGATTTTTAATCAAAGCTATTATATAATGTAAAAGTAATTTGCCTCTGCGGGTGAATAAACGAATACGCCGGAATTAAATGATATTTAATTGTAGCGCAACTTTTATCCCCACTTCGGTATTTTACCACAATATATAGTATGTGTCAATCTCGCTATAACCATTTTCAGCGTACTGACGTGTTATGCGGGAAAAATAATATGCCGCTGTGGTGGAATTGGCAGACGCGCTGGACTCAAAATCCAGTGGTAGTGATACCGTATCGGTTCGACCCCGATCAGCGGCACCAAAAAACGCCCTGAAATTAACGTGAAATTGTTAATTTTAGGGCGTTTATATTTTTTCAATTCTCGCATTTTTCTCGCATATTGCCGAAGTTTTAAAAGGGCAAACTTTAAAAAATAAGCGCAACAGTACCGGCAGTATCAGCGGCACCGTAACCAAAGTACATATTGTTTGCGGAATTACGGCAACCAGCGAAGCCACAGCATACGCCTTGGCGGCGTTTAACGAAAAGCCGTAATACAGCGGTGTAATAACGTCGTCCAACGCCGTAAAAAACACCGTCATAAGCGCCGCCGTTAAAGTCAGCACGACGAAAATTTTTAACTTCGCGGCTCTTTTAAATCTTCTACCCAACAATCCGAAAAGCAACACGAAAAGGTTGTAGTAAACTAAATACAGAATTATTACAGTGGGAAAAAATCCGAAAATGAAGCAGCGTAAAAGCGAGAATGCGTTTGCGACTAAAAGCCCCCTTACGACGCCGAAATAATATGCGAAACCGAGCAAAAGCACGGTTACGATTTCCACGCCCGAGATGCCGCTCAATGTGAATTGTCCGCCTATCAGCAGGGCAGTATAAATGCCGATAAGCGCAATATCCTTTGCCGTCTTCATTTAAAAGGTCTGAAAAGCCCAGATATAGATACAGCCCTCTTTTACGACCAGCGACTCCACACCGCTCGTGGCAGAGCCGTACAAATTTTCCTCATACTCGAACGTGCCCCATTCCGTGCTGGCGTTTTCCGTATCGCTCGTGTAGAGCATCCAGTAGCTGTTGAGCGTTTGGGATTTACCGTTGATTTCGGTCACCATACCGTTGCTTATAGTATAAGTTAACTCCCCTCTTTCCTCCAATTCATCCATATAATCTTTAAGCGTTTTACCGTCAAAGTCGAAAGACGAATCGTCTGCAGTAATTACCACAGTATCGGGTCCATTG
>JAIDIR010000111.1 GCA_029052615.1 Clostridia bacterium
CAGGCAAGGGCGCGCCCTTGCGAAATTTTTATGCGCATATTCATAAATTTTGCATAAATTCGCTAAATTTTTGAATAATTGTATAAACACTATACATTTTTGTCGAAATTATGTCAAGCAGTTTTACCCCTTGGTGAAATAATAGTTACTTAACACCCGTTAACCGCTGCTTATGCCCGAACGAAAAAAAGCCGCGGCGCAAACGCGCCGCGGCTCCCTTTAAGTTTTTTGTGAGTTATTCGTTATGCTGCGGGAGTATAAGGCACAACCTTGAAAGTTTCATCCCCAAAAAGCTGTATATAATACGTACCAGCCGTTGCAGCAGTTACAGTTAATACGTTACCGTTTCCCATAACGTACTCGCCGCCATTATAATCGTTAGGGTCTGTCGTGCTGAAAACAATAGTTGCGTCCATATCGTCATAATCTATGCTTACGGCACTACCGTCAACCATTACCTGATAGGTACCTGCTTCCAGCTCTATAGTGTACACTTCACCGCTATAACCCGAAACTTCAACGTTCAACTCGGCAGCAGGCAGTGCGACGTATTCGGCAACGGTTACTAAGCCGCTGACGATGTCTTCGGGCGCATTTGCCGCTATGAGAATATAATAAGTAGTATCCGAAGCGAACGTATAGCTGCCGTCGGCATTTGCCTCAAGTACACTTTCTGCGTCATCTGCGTCGCTTCTGACCTCAAAATAGACCTTGCCCGCCAAAGCGTCCTCACCTCTTACGGTGACTGTGTAAGTGCCGCCGTCTCCGATTTCGACGTAGTACGTTTTTCCGCCGTAGTCTACGCCTTCAAAATCCTTCGGGGAATACTCGCTGGGAAGAATCTGAAGGTCTTCCTGCTGTTCCTCAAGCGTTAAAGACAACTCTTCGTCTATCGCCGCCTCAGCGTCGGAAGATACCGTATATCTATAGGAAACAGCCCCTATGCTAAATCCCAAAACTTTAGTAGGCTCCGCTTCGCTTAAAGTAAACGAATCTTCAACGACCTGACCAACCTCATAGCTATAGTAAGACCAGGTGAACGTTAAGCTGTTCGAACCTGTGTAAGTGAGAGTGCCGTCAAAGCCGGGCTTACCTACGACCTCAAGCACGGCAGTCTTGCCGCCGCCGACGTTTACCGTTGCGGAACCAACGAGATTATCTTCCGCGTCGTATTCGGCTTTAAGCACGCTTACGGCAACGACTTTAAACTTATAGGTTGCGCTCGTCGCCTGGTCGGGGTTTTCCAAATCCAAGCGGGATTTAATGTTATAGGTTACCGTTTCGCCCGCCGCAAGATCGTCCTGCGTAGGGAAGTCTACGGTATTGTTATTTATATCCACGTCGTTGCCCTCGGTACAAGTAAATCTATACCTGCCTGCCTTTTCTGCGGTAAATGCAAGTATTACCGCCTCTTCGGAAGTTGCGTTTATAGTTACTTCCTCACCCAGAGCCGCCGTAACGACGGACAAGTGGCAAACGCTACATTCGTTGCCCTCGATAACGTGGCCGCCTAATGCTCCTACAACGTCAAAGGATATGGATATACCCTTTGCGGTATCGGTATAGGTGTAAGTTTTCACGCCTTCCGTCTGGCACGTTGCTTCCGTTTTTACCACGGGGTCCGCATAAGTATACTCGTCACCCCACAGAACGCTGGGAATGGTAACGACGGTTAAAGACTCGTCCGCGTCGCATTCGCCCGCGCCGGTGCAGGTACGCGTTGCTTCGCCTGCATAACCCTGCTTAGCAGATTCGTTTACCGTCCACTCGCTCCAAACGTGGCTGTGACCGGTGGGCGTAGGAGGCGTCGTCTGGTTGTGTCCGCAGGTATCGGTGTGATTGCTTGCGTTAACGGGCGTTGCCGCCGTAAAACTTACGTTTACGCCGTTTTTATTGTAAGTGTAGGTTCCCGTGCCCGCCGCCTGACACGTTGCGGTATCGTTCGTTACCGCATAGTCCGTGCTGGTAAGTACGGGCAGGGTTGCTTCCTTTTCGGTTGCCTTTGCATCGCAAGTGCCTTCGCCCGTGCAAGCTCTGGTTGCCTTACCCGTTGCTTCGTTCGTGGGCTGTGTCGATACAGTCCAGCTGCCCCACTTGTGGTCGTGGGTGTCTTTACCTCCGCTGCAGGCGGCAAGTCCGACCGCACCCGCAAGTGCAGCCGAACAAGCAAGTGCCGCCAGCAATGCCTTCTTTGTCTTTTTCATAAACTTTTTACTCCTTAAAATTGTTTGCAACAAACTTTTTTATGCGCATATTTCCAAATTTTGCATAAATTATGAATAAATGCGTATAAAATTATGAAAATTATACACCTGTGACAAAATAAAGTCAAGCGTTTTTGTTTCGACAAAAGTTGCTATTATTTAACATTATTATAAGCTATTCTTATGCTCGCACAGCAAAAAGCCCCGCGCAGCCTTTAAGCTGCGCGGGGTTATTCATATTTTATTTGTTAAAATTCAGTTCACGTCGCCGGGAGCGAATGCGTAAACGTCCCTGTCCTCGGGGAAGATAGGTCCCGTGATTACGGGCAGGTTGAGCGGCGTGATGAACGCGTTTGCCGTAAGGTTGGAAACGGTCGAACGCAGATAGGGATATAACAGCTGAGTCGCCTCGATTACGAAAGACCTTTCCTCCTGCGCGGTGTAGTTATCCTTTTCCAGCTCGAACACGCCCACTATGGTTACGTCGAGGTTGAAGGGCTTAGGCTCCTTTTCGGTCGACTCTATCTTAACCGCAAGCGAAATGAACATAAGCTTTTTGTTGTCGTTGGGCTTGCGCACCTGGCGCGCAAACTGGGGCTTTATGTCCAGTCTCTGGTTGGGCGCAATCTGCACTCTGTTGAGCTTATAGCTGAGTTCTTCGGTGGTTATGCCTTTGAAATCGTATCTCATAATTTTATATCTCCAAATTTAATACTCCCTTATTCTACCATTTCAAAGCCCAACTGTCAATAGTTATTTTTTAATTACCTCTTGATTATTCTTCTTTCCGTGATATAATAGAATTTGAGGAGCGAAAAAACAGTGAGCAGAAAACTCTACTTTGACAGTCAATACGGTCTTGAAACGTACGCCCTGTGCGAGGACGGCGTTATGACGGAATACTGCGCCGAACGCGCCGCAACCGGTGCGGTTATAGGCAACGTCTACAAGGGCAGAGTGAGCAACGTTTTGAACGGTATGCAGGCGGCTTTTATCGACTGCGGGCTGGAACGGCACTGTTATATTTCGGTTGCCGACCTTACCGCCGACAAGAGCAAGTTAGAGGGCGGCGAGATTGACATTCCCCAGACCCTTAATTTGCACGAGGGCGACGAAATACTCGTGCAGATAACCAAGGCGGCGCAGGGCAAAAAGGGCGCCAAGGTCACCACCAATATTTCATTCGTCGGCAAATATATCGTCTTTCTGCCCAACACCCCCTTCGTCGGGGTTTCGGCAAAAATTTCCGACCACGAGCTGCGCAAAAATCTGACCTACAGCGCAAAGAAACAGCTTAAGGAAAACGAGGGGCTGGTCGTGCGCACCGCCGCGCCCTACGCGGTACTCAGCGAAAAGATAGGCGAAATAAATTATTTCCGCAAGCTCTATCAGAATATTTTAGCGCACTTTAAGGAGGCGCCCGTGGGCGAGCTGCTTTACAGCGACTCACCCCTGTATATGCGCGTGCTGCGCGACATGATGATGAGCGCGGGCGACGAAATTCACGTGGGCAACCACCGCCTTTACCAGGCGGTCAAGGAGCTTGCGCTTACCTATACCTTCACTTCGCAGATTCGCATTTACGAGCACGACCCGCGCACCGATATGTTCTATTCCGAGGGCATATACGACCAGTTTGCAAAATCGCTCAGCCCCAAGGTCGAGCTTTCTAACGGCGCGTATCTGATTATCGACCGCACCGAAGCGCTGACCGTTATCGACGTGAACACGGGCAAATTCACAGGCGACGACAGCCTTGAACACACTGTTTACTGCACCAACGTTTTGGCTACGCGCGAGATTGCAAGGCAGGTCAAGCTGAGAAATCTGGGCGGACTTTTCGTCGTCGACTTTATAGATATGACCGAGGAAAACCACAAAAAGGCTATCGTCGACGAGCTTGAAAGGGCGCTGCGCGCCGACAAGGCAAAGTGCAAGGTGCTGCCTATGTCCAAGTTCGGTCTGGTCGAATTTACGCGCAAACGCACGGGCGTTGCCGCTTCCGAGCTGATGCTTAAAAACTGCGATTTGTGCGGCGGCGCGGGCGAAATGCGCTCCCACGAAAATATACTTGCGGAGTTCCGCGCAAGGCTTCTGGAAATTCTTTCGGAGGGCGCGGATACCGTGTGCGTGGATTTGAACTTTACCATTGCGGACAAGCTGATGGGCTATTCGGCGCTTAAAGAAAATATCGCCGCCCTGTACCCGCAGGCGCGCGTATACATTACTTTCCACCGCACCTACCGCGAAACGAACATGTATTTCCGCAAGGTCAACTCCCCCCACTTCGCCCTCCCCGAAGGCACCGTGCTGTTGTATTGATTATGAATTTTTAATGCGTAATAACCGAGAGTTTTTCACCAAACTTTCGGTTATATTCTTTATTAAATTTGTAAAGATTACTGTCAGTCGTTTTTATGGTATTCACCATCTCTATACTCATATTCCACATCACTGTCGTAGTCATCTAAATCGGTATAAATTACCTCGCCACCACCACTAGGCGGAGTATCAGAATAACTGCTAGACGGCAAAGAATAATCATCCTCATCCCTTTTCGCGAACGGCTCTACGATTGCACCAAGTCCATCCACTAATACTTCCGTAATCTCTTTACCTTTGTCATAATTATTGTCAAAGTTTGCCATAATCAGTTTATCCTTTTGTAAAAAATTTTTATATTTTATACTATTAGCACAAATCATCAAAGTTACCGTCAGCACAGTGAATAATGCGCTTTACAATAAATGAATCATAAGAGTCATCGCGATGTTGTGGTTTTTCGATATCTTTCCATTGCTCAATTTTCCCTCCGTAATAAAGATTTTTTACCCCTGAAATAAAAGAACGGTAACCAATTATCTTTACAGTTTCAGGTATATATACATATGCCGATGAATAACTACCAAATGCATCCCGACCTATTTCAACCACACCATCAAGCAAGATGATTTCTTTTAAGGCACAATTGTCAAATGCTTGTCCACCTATATATGCTGCACCCACTTTAATTTTTTCCAATGAAGCACAACGAAAGAATGCTTGATTACCAACTTCCTCAACTCCGCTTTCCACAACTACTTCTTCAAGAGAAGAACAATATGAAAATGCGCTTGAGCCAATAATTCTAACATTGCTTGGTATAGTAATACTCGTAAGCGACGTACATTTCCAAAAAGCATCCCTGCCAATTTCCGTAACGCCATTGCCGATAATCACTTCTTTAAGAGAAGAACAGCCATCAAATGAACTATCTCCTATCTTAGTAACACCATCTTCCATGATAAGAGTTTCAAGCACTGCACCACTAAATGCACCCATACTATAACTTGATTTTATTTCCCCGCTCGTAATTGTTATTTTCTTTGCATAATATTTAGCTGTCACACAAAAAATAGCAGGTCCCTTAATTTCTTCTATAGAAGTACACCAAACAAAAGGAGAGTCTTTACCTATAGAAATCACTCCATCGTGTGCCGTAGCTTTTTTAATAGAGGTACAATTGGTAAAAGCAAGACTACCTATATATGTAACATCTTCCGGAATTATCAACTCGGTGATTAACTCATTATTCAGATACAAATTATGTGCATAATAAAGAGGGTTAGTTTCGTCAGCTGTAGCCTGAGAACGACCAAAATCAATTTGACACCAGGCAGATAGATCAGATATATAAACACCCGTAAGTCCGGTGCAACCACTAAACGCATCGTCTCCAACAAACGTGACACTTTTTGGTATCGTAACACTGACAAGAGAAGAGCACCCTTTAAACGCATTTGTGCCGATATACGTAATGCCTTCCGATATCTTCACACTCGTGATTGATTTACAGCCTTTAAATGCATATTGACTAACTAAGTCGACAGGTAATCCGTTATAGGTAGCAGGTATAACTATATCAGTATCCGTACACTCGCCTATTCCCATCACCCAATAGACATCCTTATACAATTCATAACGTAGCTTGCTTGTTTGCTCTTCCGGCTTTTGTTCAGGCTGGTTATTATCGTCGCTTTCATCTAATTTATCTTGTCCGGATTGGCTATTACCGTCACCATCATTGCTGCTATCGCTCGGCTTCGATTCTCCGCCATTATTTTTATCTGCCGGCGTTTGCACCGTTCCTTGATTTTCGTTGCCGTCATCATTATCATTTTCGGAACAAGCCGCCAAACCGAATACACAACAAAAAGCCAAAATT
>JAIDIR010000112.1 GCA_029052615.1 Clostridia bacterium
TAGGTTTCGTGCTCTTGGTCAAGGGTGCCGACTTCTTCGTGGACGGTGCTTCGGGCATAGCCGCAAAGCTTCACGTGTCGACGTTTATTATCGGCTTGACGGTAGTTGCGCTGGGCACCTCCGCACCGGAGGCGGCTGTTTCCATAATCGGCGGCATCAAGACGGCTATGGGCGACCCCTCGGGCGCCGAGGTCATAATGGGCAACGTCCTCGGCAGCAATATGATAAACATTCTGCTCATTCTCGGCATATCCGCGCTGGTGTGCAAACTGCCCGTCGAAAAGAGCTCCCGCTATATCGAAATTCCTTTCCTTATATTAATAAGCCTTCTGTTCATTCTGCTCGGCGATTTGCAGGGCGGATACCAGTGGTACGACGGCTTGATTTTAATCGCGCTGTACGCGGGCTTTATGACCTATACGATTATTATGGCAAAGCGCACCAAGCAGCCCGCGCTTTTAGAAGAGGGCGCGGCTGACGCAACCGCAATCGCCGTTGCACCGCCCAGGGACGGATTCAAGGGCTTTATCGACAAGGTAAAAATTAAGTACGGCGAACTCAAAGCCAAGGTTTGGTTCCTTATCATAATAACCATAATCGGCTTGGGTATGGTAGTTGGCGGCGCGCAGCTCGTAGTAGAGGGCGCAACCTATATCGCGCAGGAGCTCATCGGTATCCCCGCAAACATAGTCGCGCTTACGGTGGTTGCGTTTGGCACGTCATTGCCCGAGCTGGTAACCTCCGTTTCGGCGGCAAGAAAGGGAGATACGGGTCTTGCAATCGGCAATATAATCGGCAGCAACATTGCAAACATTCTGCTGGTTGCGGGTCTTGGCTTCGTTTCCACGGGCGCTGCGGGCGCGATATTCACCCAGCCCGAAATCTGGTACGGCAACCTTATGGACGGTTACGTTTCCATAATCGCCGCGGTGCTTCTGTTCGGCTTTGCGTTCGTCAAGGGCAACAAGCTGGGCAAGATTGCGGGCGTGACCTTCCTCGTTATTCTGGTCGGCTATTTCACCTACCGCATCCTCGCTTCGTGCGGAGTCGTACCCATGCTGCAAATCCCCGCCATATTCACAAATTTCGTGCAATAACGGGCGTATAAAATTCCGCCGTGCAGTCAACAATTTATATGGCGGCGGGCGTATAATATAATAAGGACTGCCCAAAGAGGTGCTTAAATGACGATAAAACGCGGTGAACTGTACTATGCCGATTTGTCACCCGTAGTGGGCAGTGAACAGGGAGGGGTGCGCCCCGTTCTCGTAGTTCAGAACGACGTGGGTAACAAATTTTCCCCCACCATAATTGCGGCGGCGGTGACCAGCAAAATCAACAAGGCAAAGCTGCCCACGCATATAGAGCTGCCCATAGGCGACTTCGGGCTTCAAAAGGATTCGGTTATCCTGTTGGAGCAGATACGCACTCTCGACAAGCGCAGGCTTAAGGAGAGGATAGGCGAACTCCCCGAAGGAACCATGAGCAGGGTAGACAAGGCAATTTTAATCAGTTTAGGGTTTATAAAACAATAAGACGGGCGTAGCATTAAAGTGCTACGCTTTTCTTTTTGCAAAATTTTACGCTAATTGCTTTTAAAGTTGCACGGCGTGTGATATAATTTAAGTATGTCAGAAAAAAAGAAGTTCAAATTAGAAATTCATTTCGGCAAGGTCAGCGCAATTTTGATTGCGGTTTTCGTCGTGCTGCTGACCGTCGATCTGGTTTTGAAATCCTGCGAGGAAGTGTACCGCTGGGACTTTAACGTTATCCCCGGGCTGATATACGTGGAAAACGGCAGCCGCAACACGGGCGCGGCGTTTTCCTTCCTGTCGGATACCGAGTGGGGCAGAATTTTCTTTATCGTCCTGACCTTTATAATGCTTATCGTTATGATAGCCGCGTTCCTGCTTTTGCCCGAACGCTTCGTCGGGCTTAAAGTTGCGCTGGTTATGGTTGCTGCGGGAGCTTTAGGCAACCTCGTCGACAGACTGGCGTTTCAATCCGTGCGCGACTTCGTGTGGGTGAATATTTTCGGCAGCTGGGCGTGCTGTAATTTCGCCGACTTCTGGATAGTTTTCGGTGTCATTTACGCGGTCATAGCCATACTTTGCATAAACGAATGGGCGGTGTTTCCGCTTACCAAAACGGCTAAAGCGGCGGCTAAGGCGCGCGAATTAGCCGCAAAGCAGGAGCAGGAGGAGCAGGAACAAAACGTTCCGACTGACCAACCGGCGGAAACGGTTGAAAC
>JAIDIR010000113.1 GCA_029052615.1 Clostridia bacterium
GCGCAATAAATGACGTCGCCGACGATTGCACTGCCCGTGGGAAGTGCGCCCGCACCCCTGCCGTACAGCATAACGTCCTCCACGCTGTCGCCGGTGATATAAACAGCGTTATAGCTGTCGTTTACGCTTGCAAGCGGATGGTCGCAGGGAATGAAAGCGGGATGAACGCGCACCTCTATGCCGTTGTCGCCGTTCTTGCCGATTGCAAGAAGCTTGATGGCGAAACCGAACTGTTTGCCGTATTCTATGTCCTCTACGGAAATGCCCGTGATGCCTTCACGGTAGATTTTGGTATATGGAATTTTGGTGTGGAACGCAAGGCTGGAAAGAATGGAAAGCTTATAGGTCGCGTCGTACCCTTCCACGTCGGAAACGGGGTTCGCCTCCGCATAGCCGAGCTTCTGCGCCTCCTTAAGCACCTCCTCGTAGCTTGCGCCCTCGCGCGACATTTTGGTGAGAATGTAGTTGGTGGTGCCGTTTATAATGCCCATCATGGACAGAATTTTGTTGCCCTGCAGGTTGTCCAGAAGCGCGCGGATAACGGGAACGCCGCCCACGCAGCTTGCCTCGTAAAACAGTCCGCAATGGTTCTTTATTGCAGCCTTTTCCAGCTCGTGGCTGTATTTACAGAACAGCTCCTTGTTGGAGGTGACGACCGATTTGCCCGCGTTGAGCGCGGCAAGCACGAAGGTCTTGGCAGGCTCCACGCCGCCCATAACCTCGATTACTATATCAACTTCGGGGTTGGAACAGATAACCGCGATATTGTCGGCAATCTTGCTCTCCTCCACGCCGAGCGCAAGCGCGCGCTCCTTCCTGAGTTCGAGCACGTTTTCGACGACTAAATCAATCTTGTGGGTGCGCTGATAATCTTCCCTGTGTTCGGTGAGAATTTTATACGTTCCGCCGCCCACTACGCCAAGTCCCAAAATGGCAACGCCGACTTTCTTCATTGTTTTGCCTCCGAATTTAAGTAATACAAATACCTGAGCCCTTCCAAGGTCAACAGCTTGTCAACCTTGTCTATACAGGAAATTTCCTTGGCGATAACCTCCGAAAAGCCGCCGGTTGCGACGGTGGTGACGTTTTCCGCCTTCATTTCCTTTTTGATTTTTTTAACAATATATTCAACCAGCCCCGCAAAGCCGTAGACTATGCCCGACTGCATATTGGTAACCGTGTTTTTGCCTATGACCTTGTAGGGGCGCTCTGGTTCCACGCGCGGCAGTTTTGCCGTGCCGTTGAAGAGGCAGTCCAGAGAACCCGTAATACCCGGGCCGAATACCCCGCCCATA
>JAIDIR010000114.1 GCA_029052615.1 Clostridia bacterium
TCGTCATTTTAAACATCTTCATAATTTTCTCCTTTCAGTAACAAATACTTTGAGTGTCGGAATTATATCACACTTTTTTTGTAATTTCAATACTTTTCGTCAAAAAAGTTAAAAATAGTGCTAAATTTTACATTAAACACAATATATTGTGTGTCAGCGGCTTTAAAACGCTTGCGGAAACAATCGTTTTTGCGTTACAATACTTATATGATAGTGTTAAACGCCGACCAAGCCGCGGCGGACAAAAAAATAAGCGACTGGTTTTTTAAGGGCACCAATCAGGTTTTCGTGCTTGCGGGCTACGCCGGCACGGGCAAGACCGCCCTTTTAAAGCATACCGTTAAGGAAACGCTTAAACTCGACGACGAGGTGAGCGCGGCTTTCGTTACGCCCACGGGCAAGGCGGCAACCGTGCTTATTAAAAACGGCGTTACGGCGTGTACCGTGCACAGGCTTATTTATCAGTCGCAGACTATCGAGCAGGAAGTTGAAATAAACGGCAAAAAGGTCAAGGTTGAAAGGCTGACCTTCCGCCGCCGCGAAAACATTGACAAGGCGATTAAGCTTATCGTTTTGGACGAAGCTTCTATGGTGTCCGACGATATGCTTGCCGACCTTTTGAACTTTGGCGTAAAGGTGCTTTTGTGCGGCGACAACGCGCAGCTGCCGCCCGTGGAGGGCTTTAACACCTACCTTAAAAATCCCGACTACACCCTTACCGCTATCGTGCGGCAACAGCTGGACAACCCCATTATTAAGCTTGCGCAGCTCGCGCGCGAGGGCAAGCCCATTCCTTTCGGCAATTTCGGCGACAAGGCGTTCGTTTTATACGGCAGGAAGTTTGAGGGCGCGCGGCGCGAAAAACTGCTTTTGAAGAGCGACCAGGTTATTTGCGGGCTTAACCGCACGCGCACGAAAATAAACGACCTTATACGCGCGGCAAAGGGCTTTGAGGGGCTGCCGCAAAACGGCGACAAGCTGATTTGCACGCAGAATAACTGGGAACAGTTTATCGACGGCGAGGCGCGCTTTAACCTTGTGAACGGCATTATCGGCACCGCGATTGACCCCTTTTACGACAAGGCGAGCATGATGGGCTTTATGCAGTTTAAGCCCGAGTTTCTGGACGAAGTTTGCCCCGACGCTTTGCCCTTCGATTACGGCATTTTTGAAAACGGCGAATACCGCTATAAGCACGGCGACACGTTTGCCAAGTTTGACGAGAACGGCGAGGCGACGGGCGTTTTTACACTCAACCG
>JAIDIR010000115.1 GCA_029052615.1 Clostridia bacterium
CACGGAGAGCGAGGGATATCTGATAAAGCAGCGCGGCGGCGAGGAGATAAGCGAGCTTATCCGCAAGGATAAATACACTGCGGTTGCCGACGTTATCCAGCAGGCGCAGGAGCCGGAGCAAACCGAAGAAACCGAGGGCGCCTAAATATTTTATTTATTATTACCCTATTATATAATTGTTTTTTCTCGGCGGATATGCTATAATTAAAAAGAAAGTTTTTATCCCGAGGAAAATCGTTTGTAATGGATAAGTTGATTTTGGACGGAATGGGCGGCGACAACGCGCCCGCGGCAATAGTGGAAGGCGCGGTCAAGGCGCTTAAGGACGATAAAAATCTTTACCTGATTATCACGGGCAGGGAGAACGAAATAAAGGCGGAGCTTGCCAAATACAAGTACGATACTTCACGCATTGAAATAGTAGACTGCCCCGACGTTATAGGTATGAACGACAGCCCCACCGAGGCGGTAAGAAATAAGCAGTCGTCGCTTATGGCGGCATACTGGATGCTCAAAAAAGAGGACGATATATGCGGGCTGGTGTCGGCGGGTTCGACTGGCGCAATCATTGCGGGCGGGCAGCTGATACTGGGAAGGATTAGGGGTATAAAGCGCCCCGCGCTATGCCCCGCGATACCCAACGTCAACAACGGCGTAACGCTGCTGTGCGACTGCGGAGCCAACGCGGAGTGCAAGCCCGTAATGCTCTGCCAGTTCGCAGTGCTCGCCTCGGCTTACGCGCAGGCGGGCTTCAATAAGACAAATCCCAAAGTGGGGCTTTTGAACAACGGCACGGAGGAGCACAAGGGCGACCCTCTCCGTCAGGAAACTTATAAATATCTTTCCGAGATGCAGGGCATAAATTTTATAGGCAACGTCGAGGGAAGGGATATAAATTACGGCGACGTGGACGTCGTAGTGGCGGACGGCTTTGCCGGCAACGTCGCGCTTAAATCCATAGAGGGCTGCGCGAAGATGATACTTGCCACAATGAAAAAGCAATTCACGTCCTCGCCCGCCGCGCTTATCGGCGCAATGTTTATGCACGGCGCAATCAAGCGCATGAAAAAGGGGCTGGACTTCGACAAGTACGGCGGCGCTCTTCTTTTAGGGCTTAAAAAGGTCGTGGTTAAAAGCCACGGTTCGTCCAAGCCCGCGTCAATTGCCAACTCTATTAAAAACGCGCTGTCCATCTACCGAAACGGGCTTATACCCAAGGTGGAGGACATGCTGGCAAAGGTCGACCTGGACAACCTTATACCGGTGAATAATGAGTGATTACGAAAATATAGAAAGGTCTTGCGGCTATACGTTTAAAGATAAGGAGCTTTTGAAAAAGGCGTTTACTCTGTCGTCGTACGACCAAAACTTCAATAACGAAAGTCTGGAATGTCTGGGCGACGCTCTTCTGACGTTTATAGTTGCGGAAAAATATTACCGCGAAAACCTGAGCGAGGGCGAGATAACGGGCAAGAAGCAGGAGATGCTTTCCGACGAGGCGCTGCGCCCCGTGTCCGTAAGGCTGGGGCTGGATAAAGCGCTCATCAGGGACAAGGGCGACAGCGGCAACAAAAAAGCCGTGCCCAGCGTGTACGAGGCGTTCGTGGCGGCAATATATCTGGACGGCGGTCTGGAGGAAGCGAAAAGATTTGCGCTCTCCACGCTGACCCCAATGCCCAACGCGCGCAACTACGTGGCTATGGTGCAGGAGCTGTTGCAGGACAATAAGGAGCAGCTTCCCGTATACCGCAAAAAGCTGGGAGGTACGGCGCGCAACCCCGAACACACCGTGTCGGTAACCGTGCGCGGGCAAAGTTTTTCGGGCACGGGCGCGAACTTTGCGGAGGCAAAAAAACAGGCGGCGCAAGCAGCCTACGAATTCTTAAATAAAGGGTGTTAAAATGGTACAGTTTAAAAAGATAAAGCTTATCGGTTTCAAATCCTTTGCCGACAAGACCGAAATTCCCTTGACCGACGGCGTTACTTGTATAGTCGGTCCCAACGGGTGCGGCAAGTCCAACGTTGCGGACGCAATCCGCTGGGTACTGGGCGAACAGTCCGCAAAGGTCATGCGCGGTTCCAACATGATGGATGTCATCTTCAACGGTACCGAAAAGCGCAAAAAGACTTCCTTTTGCGAGGTCACTTTGACCTTCGATAACACCAACCGCATTTTCGATTACGATGCGGACGAGATAGAGATGACGAGGCGCCTCTACCGCGACGGCACCAGCGAATACCTTTTAAACCAACAGCCTTCCAGAATGAAGATTTTAACGGGACTTCTGCACGGAGCGGGCGCGGCGAAAGAGGGCTACTCCATTATCGGTCAGGGACGTATCGCACAGATAATGAATTCCCGTCCCGAGGAAAGGCGTTCCATATTCGAGGAGGCGACGGGTATCGTCGTTTTCAAGGACAGGAAGGCGGAGGCGGAAAGAAAGCTCAACTATTCCAAGGACAATCTGTTCGTGTTCGCGCAGAGAATGGCGGAGGTCGAGCGCCAGCTCACCCCCCTTGCAAAGGCGGCGGAGAACGCCAAAAAGTATAACGCGCTGTACGAAACGCTGCGCATGAACGAGATTAACACCTACATATTCCGCCACGACGGCGCGGCGGGCGAGCGCGAAAAGATTGACGCGAGAATAAACAAACTCAACTCGCAGATAAAGCATAATTCCGAGCTTGCGGCTTCGCTGCTTTCCGAATACGAGGAGTGCCGCGGACTTCTGGCGGGCGCGGACGACAAGCTGAAAAGGCTCAACGAAGAGAGGCTGGAATACACCGTCGGGCTGGAGCGCAGCACGGGCGAAAGCAAGGTTTTCAAGGAGCGCGCAAACGCCGTCAAGTACAAGCTTCAGCAGGCTCAGGACGATATAGTTTTCGCAACAAAGCGCATAGGCGACGTCGACAAGGGCATACGCCGTTGCGAGGAATACGCCAATAAGAACGGCGAAAGAATTGAAAAGCTGCGCGAAACGTGCGCGCAGTTGCAATCGGATATAGTCAGACTTACCGAAAGTATTGCAAGCTACGAGCTGTCGACCAACGAACACAGAAAACGCGTGATGGACGCCTTCCGCGACCTTTCGGAAATAAAGGAAAACATAGGCTCGCTGTCGGCTAAAAAGGAGCTTTTGAAAGAGAGGCTTGCCGAGATGGACGACGCGATGCAGAACGTGCGCGCCGAGCACGAAAAGCTGAAAGCCGAGTACGACAAGACGTTAAAAGCGCAGGAAAGCCTTAACGCCTACCTCGGCGACGAGAACGTGCTTATGGAAAACGCGGCTGCTGCCGTGAGCGCGGCAAGCGACAAGGTGCAGGCGCTGGTAAGAAAGATTTACGACAGTGAAGCGCAGATATCCTCGCTCCAACAGAGCCTGCGCACCTATACCGCACTGCGCGACAGGTTCGAAGGCTACGTATATTCGGTAAGGCGCTTAATGTCCGACGCGAAGGAAAATCCCAAGCTTTCCTCGCGCATTATGGGGCTTATAGCAGACGTGGTGTCGTGCGACAAGGGCTATGAAATAGCAATAGAAACGGCGTTCGGCGGTGCAATGCAGAACGTCATAACCGAGACGAGAGAGGACGCTCAGTTTCTAATCGAATACTTAAAATCCAACCGTGCCGGTCAGGTTACCTTCCTGCCTATCGACGCGCTCCGCCCCAGACTGGAGTCGGCGCAAATCAAGTCGGCGTGCAGCGAAAGGGGCGCGGTGGGGCTTGCCATAGACTTGGTGCATTACGACAAAAAGTACGACAACGTTATACATAACCTTTTAGGCAACACGCTGGTGTGCGAGGATATCGCTGCCGCAACGGTCATTGCAAGGCGCTATCCCCGCGCGTTCAAAATCGTCACGCTGGACGGCGATATAATTGCAACGTCCGGTTCGATGACGGGCGGCAGCCGCAGGGAAAATTCGGCTAACCTTCTCGCCAACGAAAGAAAGATTAAGGAAATCGAGGACGAAATTACGCTGAGGAAGAATACGCTTACAACCGCCGAAAACAAGCGCGCGGAAGCGGAGAGCGAGCTTGAAAGGGCGCGCGGCGAAAGAGAGGCGCTGGACGGCAAATTGCAGCAGGCGCGTTTAGAGCTTGCCGCGGCAAAGGAAAAGCTTTCCAGCCTGACCTTCAACATTGCCGACAAGGAGAGCGAGTATTCCGTTTACAGGCAGTCCAAGGCGCAGGTGGAGGAAAAGCTTGCCGAATTGGACAGCGAATATTCCTCGACGAGCAAGGGCGCAAGCACCCTTTCCGAGCAGTCTACTAAGGCTACCTCCGAGATAGATTCGCTCAGCGAGGAGAACGATAAGATAGTTAAGGAGCGCAACGACAAGGCGGCGCGCCTCAACGCGTTGCAGGTGGAAATCGCCTCGCTGGAAAGCGCAATGAAGTCGAACATGGATTCGGCGGAGCGCACCAGAGCGGAAAAAGCCGAGCTCATCGAGAGGGTAAGTAACCTGCGCACGTTACTGCCCGAATTGCAGAAACAGTTTGACGAGTGGAACGAAAAGGCGGCGCGCGCGGCGCTGACCAAGGACGAGCAGGTCAAGCTGGACGACTTGAACGAGCGCATTGCCGAGGTCGAAAAGAGCAAGAAGCAATTGAATGACAGAGTTGCCGAAATTGATAAATCGCGCTTCGAAACCGCGGAGCTTTTGGAAGAGCTGAACAACAAGCTGCACAATCAGGAAATGGCTATGCAGAAGATAGATTCCGACCTTGAGTTTTTGCAGCAGCGTATCGAGGAGGAGTACCACGAGGATTACGAGGGGTGCTTAAAGTACAAGGTTGAAAACTTCGACGTGGGCGCAGCTTCTTCGGCGATTATAAACTGCAAGAGGCAGATAACCATGATAGGCGCGGTCAACCCCACGGCTATCGAGGATTACGAGGCGGTAAGCACGCGCTATGAGCGGATGACCGAGGAGAGGCAGGACCTTGAAAAGGCGATTGCCGACCTCGAACACGCGCTGGAGGATATCCGCAGCGAAATGCTTAAAATTTTCGACGCGGGCTTTAACACCATCAACGAAAACTTCAAGCGCACCTTCAAGGAGCTGTTCGGCGGCGGCAGGGCGGAATTGCAGCTGGACTACACCAACTGCGAGGATCCTCTGGACGCGGGCGTGGAAATAGTCGCGTGCCCTCCCGGCAAGAACCTTGCAAAAATTTCGTTGCTTTCGGGCGGCGAGCAGGCGCTTACGGCAATAGCCATTCTGTTTGCAATCATTCAGATGCGCCCCATGCCCTTCTGCGTGCTGGATGAAATCGAAGCGGCGTTGGACGACGCGAACGTAGGCAGATACGCAACCTATTTAAAGAAGTTTGCCGCGCAGACCCAGTTCATCGTCATCACCCACCGTAAACCCACTATGGAAAAGGCGGACGTGCTTTTCGGCGTTACAATGGAAGAAAAGGGCGTTTCGAAAATCGTATCCGTAAAACTTTCGGAAGTTGAATCAAGACTGGGCGGAGATACCGTTTCGTAAATCGACTTGCATCTAAGCCAAGTGAATTGTTGATTTGAGGATTGTATGGGTATTTTTTCAAAACTTGCAAATGCGCTTAAAAAGACCAAGAAGGCGTTATCCGACGCGCTCGGTTCGCTGTTTTCCAAAAACAAGATAGGTGACGAATTTTATGACGAGCTGGAAGAAATTCTTATAAGCTCGGATATTTCCGTAAATACTGCGGCGGACGTGGTAGAGGAGCTTCGCGCCGAGGTCAAGGCGGAAAAGATAAGGGATAAGGATTTCGTAGTCGCCTGCTTAAAGGACATTTTGCAGGACAAGCTGGAGGAGGCGCCCGTGCCCGAAATTCAGTACCCTGCGGTCATTATGCTGGTGGGCGTGAACGGCGTGGGCAAGACGACGACGGTCGGCAAGCTTGCTTCCTACTTTTTAAGGCAGGGCAAAAGCGTTACGGTTGCGGCGGCGGATACCTTCCGCGCGGCGGCAAGCGACCAGCTTTCGGTCTGGGCGGACAGGGCTAAGGTGCGCATAGTCAAGCACGAGGAAGGTTCCGACCCCTCGGCGGTGGTTTTCGACGCGCTTTCGTCCGCAAAGGCGAGGGGTACCGACGTCGTTATCATAGACACTGCGGGCAGACTGCACGTCAAGGCGAATCTAATGGAGGAGCTTAAAAAGATGTCGCGCGTGGTGACCAGGGAATACCCCGCCGCCAATTTCTATAAGCTGCTCGTTCTGGACGCAACCACGGGCAACAACGCCTACAATCAGGCGGAGGTGTTCGACGGCGCGGTGGAGCTGGACGGCATCGTGCTGACCAAGCTTGACGGCTCGGCAAAGGGCGGCTTCGTCATTTCTCTGTGCGGCGAGCTGGAAATACCCGTAATATTTGCGGGCGTGGGTGAAAAAATCGACGATCTGGAATTGTTCGACCCCGAAGATTTTATAGAAAATATTCTTTGATTTTAAATGAGGAAAGCCCCGCGGCGAAACGCCGCAGGGCTTTTTGTTTTATCATTATTCCGTTTTATCGTCCGTGTTTTCATTATCCTCGGGCATTTCGGTAGTGGTGGGTGCCGTCGGCTCGACGGGGTCGTTATGCGGGTGCTTCTTGTCGTAATCTTCCTGCAAGCCTTTAAAGAGCAGGGTAAGCGCAAAGAAAATCGCCGCGCACAGCAGGGAAATCAAGCCCCAGAACGTGCCCAGGTAAACGAACAAAAACACGCACGCCGCCAATATCGCCGCGCTTATAACGCAGCATATAATCCGCAAAATCTTATACATATTATATATAATATATACTTTCCCGCCGTTTGGCAAGCGTTTTCTTTAACGGGGTACAAAAGTCGGCAACGCATACTGCATACTTATTTTCTTAATTTAATTGTAATATGCAGTATATCCGTCGGTACACTGAACGGTAAAGCCGGGCGATAAATAAGTATATTCTTTTTCAATGGCTTCCCATTCGGCTTTCGTTCCTGTAAACGTAATGCTTGTAAGTGATTTACCAAACGCCTGATAACCAATGCTTGTTACGCTACTTGGAATGTTAATGCTTGTAAGTGAAGTACCGGCGAATGTTCCGTCATCAATACTTGTCACACCGTCGGGAATAGTAGTACTGGCAAGGGGTTTGCAACCGCAAAACGCCTTCTCGCCGATACTTGTCACGCTGTCCGGAATGTTAATACTTGTGAGCGATTCGCAATCGTAGAACGCTTCTTTTCCAATGCTTGTTATGCCGTTGCCTAATGAGACGCTTGTAAGTGAGGAACAATATATAAAAGCTCCGTCACCGATACTTTTTACACCGTTGCCTAAGGAAATATTTGTAAGCGAGCAGCTGCGGAACGCGTAGTCGCCAATGCTCGTTACGCTGTCGGGAAGGGTAATGCTTGTAAGAGATGTACAATAATAAAATGTCCTGTCACCGATACTTGCCACACCGTCGGGAATGGTAATGCTTGTGAGTGATTTGCAACCAAAGAATGCTTTCTCGCCAATATTTGTCACGCCGTCCGGAATATAAAAGAGTTTAAGCTTAGTGCAATTTTCAAAGGCAGAGGCTTCGATACCTGTTACGGGTTTCCCGTTTTCGGTTTTGGGGATAATTATTTCGGTTGCCGTGCAGTCACCGGCTAATCCGCTGACGGATAAGCCTGTTTCGTTCTCCGAATATTTCAGATGTGCGGCACCGCAAATCGAACATAAACCGTTAACGTCGTAATTATGGTAACCGTCTGAATGTGTTAATTCACCCGATTCGGTGTCGGTAGAATTATCGCCGTTCCCGTCGGGAGTGGGGGTGCATCCTGCAAATCCGAATGCACTTGCCGTTGTTGCTACTGCAATAAGCAGCAGAGCAAGTATTCTTTTCTTCATAACGTTTCTCCTTTTTTTGCGGGTAAAAAATAAGGGCGACCGTTAAGGCCGCCCGCATAAAGTACCCTAACGTCGCCAAACAACTCTTAAAGCACGCAAATTACATTGCCGAGAAAGAGAATAGGGTAAAATACGCCCTTATATTATTCTCGACAAAGAGCAAAAAAATGCGTGACTTATATCTATTGAGTTGTTTGGCAATAATAGTATAACACTAAGGTAAATATTTTTCAATTGTTTTTCGACAAAATTCTACTATATATAATATAAGGAAAGAGGGAAAGGAAGAGTTGCGCACGTGAGGCGATGTGAATATTTAACAAAAAATTATACAATCTATCGTTTTACAAAATATGCGAAAAAACTTGTAAAAAAATGCTTGACAGGTTTTATATGATATGATATTTTATATGAGCTGTCGCGAGATAGAACTTTTCTTGAAAAATATTTAAAAATTTTACAAAAAAGTTTTTTAAAACGCTTGACATTATAATAACGTCTATGTTACTATAGAAAAGCTCTCGCAAATGAGCACCGGACGGAAGTTCGGTAACGCAGTTTAAAAATTGAATAGAAGGAAACGATTTTTATTATCGAATTGATAAGAAAGTTTCTGTCAATAACTTTGAAGTACATTAGTACCACAAAGCAAAGTCAGCAAAGATAATTTGACTACAAATAGTCGAGATAGAGCCACGAACTTATATAAGGTTTGTGTTTTATACAATTAAACTTAAGAGTTTGATTCTGGCTCAGGATGAACGCTGGCGGCGTGCTTAACACATGCAAGTCGAATGTAGTT
>JAIDIR010000116.1 GCA_029052615.1 Clostridia bacterium
ATTTTTAAAGTTTGGATTTACCCTCTTCCGCCTCTTCGACGTTGTCGTTATTCCAGGAGTACATACCGCGGATTTCCTTGCCGACTTCTTCAAGCTGGTGGGAAGCTTCCAACGCTCTCTTGGCATTGAAATGCGCCCTGCCGTTGTTGTTCTCGGCAATCCACTTGGAAGCAAAAGTACCGTCCTGAATTTCCTCCAGAACCTTCTTCATTTCCTTTTTGGTCTCTTCGGTTATAAGCCTCTTGCCCGTCTCGTAATCGCCGTATTCGGCAGTATCCGAAATTGAATATCTCATGAGCGAGAATCCGCCCTTATAGATTAAATCAACGATAAGCTTCATTTCGTGAATGCACTCGAAATAAGCGTTCTTGGGGTCGTAACCCGCCTCAACCAGCGTTTCGAAGCCCGCCTTCATAAGCGCGGTAACGCCGCCGCAAAGAACTGCCTGCTCGCCGAAAAGGTCGGTTTCGGTTTCGCACTTGAACGTCGTTTCGAGAACGCCCGCTCTCGCACCGCCGATACCGGCAGCATAAGCCAAAGCAACGTTTAAAGCCTTGCCCGTATAATCCTGCTCGATAGCGACGAGGCAGGGAACACCCTTACCGTCCTGATACTCGCTTCTAACCGTATGACCGGGGCCCTTGGGAGCTATCATGAAAACGTCCACGTTCGCGGGAGGAACGATCTGCTTGAAATGTATATTGAAGCCGTGTGCAAACGCAAGCGCCGCACCGTCCTTCAGGTTGTCCTTTATGCTCTCCTTATAGACCTTTGCCTGTCTTTCGTCGTTTATTAAAATCATAACGACGTCGGCGCGCTTGGTAGCTTCGGCAACCGTATACACTTCGAAACCTGCCGCTACCGCCTTGGGCCAGGACTTTCCGCCCTCGTGCAAGCCGATAATAACCTTGACGCCGCTTTCGCGCAGGTTGAGCGCGTGGGCGTGTCCCTGACTGCCGTAGCCTACTATTGCTACGGTCTTATTCTTTAAAGTCTTTATATCGCAATCAGACTGATAATAAATTTTTGACATACGTTAATAATTCCTCCGAATTTTCTGTTCACGGATTATTATAGTCCTTTTATTTTGTCAAAGTCAAGCGATATGTGATTTTATTTGAATATGCTTTCAAAAAAATTGCATATTTACAATAAATG
>JAIDIR010000117.1 GCA_029052615.1 Clostridia bacterium
TTTCGCAGATACGCTTGGTTGCGCCCATTATATTGGTGGGGTTAACCGCCTTGTCCGTTGAAATCTGGACGAACACTTTTACGCCGAATTTATCCGAGCACCTTGCGACGTTGAGCGTGCCGAACACGTTGTTTTTTACCGCCTCGTTCGGGCTGGTTTCCATTAAAGGCACGTGCTTGTGCGCCGCCGCGTTGAACACGATATCAGGGTGGTATTTGGTAAAGACGTCCTCCATCTTGCCCTTGTCCCTTATGCTGGCAATTAGTGCAAGCAGGTTGAGCGAGGGGTGCTTTCTTTTAAGCTCCTGCTCTATATCGTATGCGTTGTTTTCGTAGATGTCCAAAATTATGAGCTGCTTGGGGTTGTGGGTTGCAATCTGACGGCACAGCTCGCTGCCGATTGAACCGCCGCCGCCCGTGACGAGAACGACCTGCCCCTCGATATATCCCATAATCTCGTCGAGGTTGACCTGAATCTGTTCCCTTCCCAGAAGGTCGGTAATCTGCACTTCGCGAAGCGCCGCCACGCTTGCTTCGCCGCTGACTATCTGGTATATGCCGGGCAGCGTCTTGACCTTGCAGTCGGTAGTTTTGCATATCTCGTATATGCGTTTGACTTCCGCCTTGGTTGCCGACGGTATGGCTATAAGTATCTCTTCAATCGCGTATTTTTCCGCGCACTTTTTAATGTCTTCGGTCGTGCCGACAATCTTTACGTTGCCTATGCGCTTGCCCGTTTTGGAGACGTCGTCGTCGATAACGCAAACGGGATTGTAGTCGATTTTATCGGTGGTCTGAATTTCTCTTATTAGCGTGGCGCCCGCATTGCCGCCGCCTATTATCATCGCCCTGATCTTGCCCCTGTTACGGCTGGTAACAGAATATTTGATCATGATATATATACGCTTGGAATAGCGTATTGCAAGCACGAACGAGAAGAAGGTTATGGTGTATACGAACTGGGGCCAGATGCCCACGAGGAAGGGCGAATAAGAACAGCCCGTTGCAAAGGTAAGCACCGCCACGCCGACCAGCTTTAACGTGTCGATAAGCCCGACCGTATCGAACGTGAAATAGTACATTCTGAAAAGAATTAAAAACACGTAGGATAAAGCCAGGTTGCCAAGGTACCACCAAAGGATTTTTAAAGTCCAGTCGAGGTTAGCCGCAAGCACGGCAATCAGCGCCGCCATGGTTATGGCTGCGAAATCGCACAGTGCGACGACTACTATTCCGTTTAAGCCGCTCGTTTTCTTTTTCACTTCTCTCTCCGAAATTTTGCTGCGTAAAAAATTTTTATATATTACTCAACCGCAACGCACTTTGCGAGGTTGCGGGGCATATCCACGTCCAGTCCCTTGGTTACGCTTACGTAATAGCTTAAAAGCTGCAGGGGTATTACCGCAAGACTTGCCGCAAACAGGGGGTCGGTCGTCGGAACGTACACCGCAAAATCGACGTTCTTTTCAATCGAATAATTGCCGCTTGACGTCACGCCCATTATATAGGCGCCGCGCGACTTGACCTCGACCAGATTGCTCACCGATTTTTCGACTAGCCCAGGCTGGGTGATAAGACCTATGACGAGGGTGTCGTCCTCGATAAGGCTTATAGTGCCGTGCTTGAGTTCGCCCGCCGCGTACGCCTCCGAATGGATATAGCTTATCTCTTTAAGCTTTAAGCTGCCTTCCAGACTGACGGCGTAATCTATTCCCCTGCCGATAAAGAAGACGTCCTTTCTGTTGGCGATTTTGGTTGCGAACCATTTCAGGCTTTCGTCGTCGGAAAGTATCTTTTCTATTGCGGACGGAATGGCAAGCATATCCGCGATGAGCGCGGAATATCTGCCGTCGTCTATTTTGCCGCGCACCCTGGCAAGCTGAACAGCCAGCACGTACGCAACGATAAGCTGTGCGCTGTACGCCTTGGTCGTTGCAACCGAAATTTCGGGGCCCGCCTTGGTGTAGAGCACCGCGTCCGCCTCCCTTGCTATCGAGGAGCCGAGCACGTTGACTATGGCAAGCGTCTTTACGCCGCTCTCCTTAGCGCCGCGGAGCGCCGCAAGCGTGTCCGCCGTTTCGCCCGACTGGCTTATAACTATGAGCAAATCGTTCTTATTGAAAATAGGATTTCTGTACCTGAACTCGGACGCGACGTCCACGTGAACGGGCACGCGCGCAAGCTCTTCGATGACGTACTTTGCAACCACGCCGACGTGATACGCCGAGCCGCAGGCGGCAATCTGAATATTGTCTATCTTTGCAAGCTGGGCGTCGGTCAGTCCCGCTTCGCCCAAATCAAGCTTGCCGTCCTTAATGAACGAATTCAAAGTGTTGGCTACGACCGAAGGCTGCTCGTGCATCTCCTTCATCATGAAGTGCGCGTAGCCGCCCTTTTCCGCCGCTTCCACGTCCCAGTCTATTGTCTTGGTCTTCTTCTTGATGACCTTTCTGTCGACGTTATAGAAGGTCGCTTTGCCCTTTTCGAGGCGTGCAATTTCCATATTGTCGACGTAATATATGCTGCGCGTATATTTTAAAATCGCGGGGACGTCGGAAGCGAGGAAGGTTTCCCCGTCGGTCACGCCGACGACCAGAGGACTGTCCTTTCTTGCGACGTAAATTTCCTCGGGATAATCTTCGAACATGACGGCTATTGCGTACGAACCGCGCACGCGCAGCGTAAAGCTGACCATCGCCTCTACGGGGTTGTTCCACTTCTTGTAATAATAGTCGATTATCTTGGTCGCGATTTCTGTATCCGTTTCGGAATAGAAGGTATACCCCTTGCCCAGCAGCTTTTCTTTAAGCTCGACGTAATTTTCGATAATGCCGTTATGGACGGCGACTATCGACTGGTCGTCGTTGTGGTGAGGGTGCGCGTTGGTAACCGAGGGCATACCGTGGGTTGCCCAGCGCGTATGACCTATGCCGCAGGTGCTCTTTAACGCCTTGCCGCCGTTAATCATATCGGAGAGCACGCGCAATCTGCCCTTGGTCTTTACAACCTCGTGCTTGCCGTCCGTACCCTTTACCGCGACGCCCGCGGAATCGTATCCGCGGTATTCGAGTTTTGAAAGCCCGTCCAACAGAATGGGCGCAGCCTGTTTATTTCCGGTGTAGCCTACTATACCGCACATATCTTATTTCTCCGAATTTAATCCTTTCTCTCGTAGCCCTTTGCTCTTATCACCGCGGCTACGCTTTCGGCAAGCTCCCTGCACTCCGCTTGGGTTTCGGCTTCGACCATCACTCTGACGAGCGGTTCGGTTCCCGATTCCCTGACCAGTATTCTGCCGCGGTTGCCGAGCACTTTTTCAACCTTGCTTACCGCCGCACGCACGTCTTCGTCCGCCTGCGCCTTAACCTTGTCGTAAACCTTTACGTTTATCAGCACCTGCGGATATTCCGTAACGCCTGCGCAGAGCTCGGACAGGCTTGTCCGCTTTTCAAGCATAACCTGCGCGATTTTAAGACTTGTAAGTATACCGTCGCCCGTATTTGCCAGATTTCCGAAAATTATATGCCCCGACTGCTCGCCGCCGAGCGTACAGCCGTTATCAGCCATATATTCACGAACGTACTTGTCACCGACTGCGGTTTTTGCATAATTTATGCCCGCTTTATCAAACGCTTTGTACAGCCCGAAATTCGACATTACGGTAGTATCCACCGTGTCGTTTGCAAGCTGTCCGCGCTCCTTTAAAAAGTTGCCGCAAACGTAAAGTATTTTATCGCCGTTTACAACGTTACCCTTTTCGTCGACCGCAAGGCATCTGTCCGCGTCGCCGTCGTAGGCAAAGCCGACGTCCAGCCCCCTTTCACGCACGAGCTTCTGCAACCCCTCGATATGCGTGGAGCCGCAGCCCGAATTTATATTAAGTCCGTCGGGTCTATCGTTTATTACAGTAACGGACGCGCCTAACTCTGTAAATACGGCCTTTGCTATTTCGTATGCCGAACCGTTTGAAAGGTCCAGCCCCACCTTCAGGTCCGAAAGATTTACGCCGTTCGATTTAAGAAACTTTTTATACTCTTCTTCGCCGCCCGTAAAGCGGAAAACTCTGCCCAAAGCATCTCTCGACGCGGGGTGCGGCGCGTCCGCCGAAGCGCATTTGCCGTCGATATAATCTTCTATGCGGGCAATAATATCCTCGCTCATCTTTTCGCCGTTTGCGCCGAAAAGCTTAATGCCGTTATCGTAGTACGGGTTGTGGCTCGCCGAAATCATTATACCGCAGGCCAAGCCGAATTTACTTACCGCAAACGCAACCGAGGGCGTAGTAGTGACGCCTAACGTGAGCACGTTCACGCCGACCTTAGTCAGTCCCGCAATAAGCTCGCTTTCGAGCATATCGCCCGATATGCGCGTGTCCTTGCCTATCACGATTTCGCGAGGCTTGCCTTTCGCGACTTGGCTGAGCACGTACCCGCCGAGGTACTCGCCGACTTTATATGCGTGTTCGGTGGTTAAGGTTACGTTTACCTCTCCCCTGAAACCGTCCGTTCCGAAATATCTGCCCATAGAAAACTAATCCTTTGTAACTACGTTGCCGCGCCCCTTGTAAATGCTGTCCGCCGCGATTACGCCGCGCACCGACGAGAGCGGATAGACGCTCGAACGCCTGCCTATTACCGTGCCCGGATTGAGCACGCTGTTACAGCCGACCTCTACGAAATCGCCGAGCATCGCACCCACCTTTTTCAGTCCCGTCTGCATTTCCGCACCGCCGTGTATGACGACGTTGGTCTTATCCGACTTGACGTTTGAAGTTATAGAGCCGGCGCCCATATGCGCCTTGTAGCCGAGTATGCTGTCGCCGACGTAGTTGTAGTGCGGCACCTGAACGCCGTCGAACAAGATGACGTTTTTAAGCTCCGTGGAGTTGCCCACCACGCAGCCGCTGCCGACGAGGGCGTTGCCCCTGATATAGGCGCAGTGCCTTACCTCGGTATCCGCGCCGATAATCGCGGGCGCGCCGATATACGAGGTAGGCGCGATTTTCGCGCTCTTATGAACCCATACGTGCTGTCTCTAATAACCCTCTGACGCTGCCGACGAACACGAGGGGGTAGAACGCGGAGGTCG
>JAIDIR010000118.1 GCA_029052615.1 Clostridia bacterium
GATATGCTGTCTGGAAGCGTGACAGAAGCCGTTCCCGCCGCAACACCGCAGCGCAGAATGTCTTTAATCTCCGCACCGTCGGCAAGCGCCTTAGTCGCCGCCGCTACCATTGCGTCGCCCGCACCCGCCGTGGAGTTCATTGCAACGTTAAGCGAGGTGCAGTAAAGCCGCTGCTTGCCGTCGCATATAACCGCGCCCTGCTTGCCAAGCGACAACAAAACGCGCTTTGCGCCCTTTTGCAAAAGCGCCTCGCACGCCCTTATAAGGCTGTCCCTGTCGGTAATTTTAACGCCGAGTGCGCGTTTGAGCTCTTCCAGATTGGGCTTGACGAGGTCAACGCCGCACTCCACCAGCTTTAAAAGCTTGTCGCCGTCGCTATCCACTACCCTGATTACGTTCTTTGGAATAACCGAAAGCACCTTGCACATATAGTCGTCGGGCAGACCCGCGGGCACGTAGCCCGAAATAACGACCGCCTTGCAGTTTTTGGCAAGGTCCTCAACCGTCTTTAAAAGCGTTTCCGCCTTGCCTTCCTCTATCGGCGTGGCCTCGTCAACCACCTCGGTCAGCATGGAACGTCTGTCTATAAAATTATAAACTTCCTTTACGCGCCCCTTGTTCCATACGAATTTATACGTCACGCCCTCTTTGTGCATTTCCTGCTCGAAAAGTCTGCCGTTGTCCTCGTACATAAAGCCGGTTGCAAGCGCGTGCGCGCCCAGACGCGAAACACCCGTCGCCACGTTCATTGCTTTGCCCGTAAAAAACGTGCGGCGGCTTATTACTTTATTTACTTTGCCCACGGACAGCGAATCCACCTCGATATTAACTTCAAGGCAAGGGCTTAAATTGACGCATAAAATCATATAAAACTTACCGTTCCCATAAAAAAACCGCTTGTTTAAAGCGGTTTTAATTTGCTTTTACATTGAAATCATCTGAAGGGTTTCGTACAGCTCGTAATTGAACTTCTTTTTCATACTTACCGCTTCTATGATATCCATATCTATTATTTCGTTTTTGCGGATACCGACCACGCGGTTTCCTATGCCGTCCTTCAAAAGCCTTACGGCTTTGTTGCCGAACTGTGCCGCCAACATTCTGTCCGCCATCGTGGGCGAGCCGCCGCGCTGAATGTGACCTATCGTCGTAGGGCGAACCGAATAGGTCGTGACCGACTGCAACTGTTTTGCAAACTCGTCTGCTGTGCAAACGCCTTCCGCCACGACTACTATATTGGAATGCTTGCCGTTTGCTCTGGAACGGTTTATGCGCATAACGATATCGTCTAAATCGAATACGACTTCGGGCACGACGATTATTTCCGCGCCGCTTGCAATTCCTGCAAACAACGCAATGTCGCCGCAGCGCCTGCCCATAACTTCCACGACTGAAATTCTTTCGTGCGAGGTCATGGTGTCGCGCAGTTTGTTTATAACGTCGATACAGGTATTAACCGCCGTATCGAAACCAAGCGTATAATCGGTGTATTCCAGGTCGTTGTCAATCGTGCCGGGAATTCCTATCGTGGGAATACCGTACTCTTCCGAAAGGCACTTCGCGCCCCTGAAAGAACCGTCACCGCCGATAACGACAAGCCCGTCGATATTTCTCGCTTCAAGCGTTTTAACGGCGCGTTTCTGTCCTTCCTTGGTAAGCATTTCAAGACATCTTGCCGTCCTGAGCTTGGTTCCGCCGCGCTGAACGATGTCGGATACGGAACGCATTTCCATAGGAATCATATCGTCGTCGATAAGTCCCTGATAGCCGCGCTCTATGCCGTAAACTTCCATACCGTAATACAGAGCGGTTCTTACAACCGCCCTTATGCAGGCATTCATTCCGGGAGCATCGCCGCCGCTCGTAAGCAAACCTATCCTCTTCATAAAATTTCCTCCGAAATTTTTCACCGCCGCCCGACGGTTATCAACCCGTCCGCCCCCTTAATTTGCGCGCGGTGCGTTTACTTCATCCATTCAGTTGAATATTATAGCAGATTTAAAAATCAATTACAACCATTTTTAATAAATAATTGTACTATCATTGAAGATATTTTATATCTTCCTCCAGCAGAAACGAGCACAATTCGGCAAGCAACCCCCTGCAATAATTTATGCCATGCGACAGTCTGAATTTCTGCTTTCCGCGCACGATTGCGCACGGCGTTCCGCCTTCGTAATTTGAAAGCATAGAAACCAAATCGTCGAAATCGGCATCGGAAAGGCGCGTCGCGTTCAGCCACAAAATTTCCTTGCGCCTTGCCTGCGCAGCTTCGCCGCCGCCCGTGCCGTTGTGCTTTTGCACGTCAAACTCCACAACGTCGTCCAGTATTATGCTCACCTCGGTTTCCTTGGACATATCAAGTTTACCACGAATTTTAACTATTTTATCCGTCGCAAGCACCGCTTTTACTCTTTCATAAATCGCGGGGAATGCAACGCACTCTATTGAGCCGTAAACGTCTTCAAGTGTTAAAAACGCCATAAATGCGCCGCTACTGCGCGTTGTTGTGCGTCGCATAGCAGATATTATGCCACCCATAGTAATCTGCATACCGTCCGAAATACGGTTATAAGTGCGGTTTCCGTCCTCATCTTCCATATAATCGGTCAGATACGAACAGTTGAACGAACAGTCGTTGAATGCCGACATATATTTTTCGAACGGGTGTCCGCTTACGTAAACGCCAAGCACCTGCTTTTCCTTTGAAAGCTTTTCCATCAGCTCGAATTCGGGTATTTTGGGATACTCCACCTCAAGCTTTTCTTCGGCTATTATTTCACCGAAAAGACTTATTTGCGCACTGTTTTTCTGTTTGTTTATCGCTGCGGAACGCGTGTAAAGGTCGTCATACACAGCGAACAGCTGCGAGCGGGGTACTCCCATTTCGTCAAAAGCACCTGCCAGAATAAGCCCTTCGATTATCCTCTTGTTTACTACCCCCGCGCAGCGCATAAGGAAGTCGGGGAAATCTTTAAACAGTCCGTGCTCTGTTCTTTCTTTTATAACTGCATCGATGGCTGTCTGCCCCGAACCTTTAAGTGCCGACAGTCCGAATAGAATACCGTCGTCTTCGACCGAGAATGCCGTTTTGGACTTGTTTATGTTCGGCGGGAACACCTTCATTCCCTTTTCTTTAAGGTAAATGACGTATTTGGTAATTTCGTCTATCTTATTAAGTCGGTTATTTAAGAGCGCGCAAATAAATTCTTTGCAATAATATCTCTTTAACCAAGCCGTCTGATAGGCAAGCGTTGCATACGCCGCCGCGTGCGACTTATTGAACGCATAGGAAGCGAAACCTTCCATATCGGCAAAGATTTTTACGGCAACTTCGGCAGAAATGCCGTTCTTTACACAACCTACGATTTCCGAACCGTTGGTATCGCTTACGCCGCCGTTTACAAACTTTTCTTTCTGCGCCATCAGGGTCTTCTTATCTTTCTTACCCATCGCGCGGCGGACGAGGTCCGCTTCACCCAGAGAGAAGCCCGCAAGATTTTGGAAAATCTGCATGACCTGCTCCTGATAAACGGGAATACCGTAAGTGACTTTTAAAATCTTTTCTTCCTCGGGACAGTCGTACTCGATAGGCGCTTCGCCGTGCTTACGCTTACAGAAGTCGTCAATAAAGCGCATAGGTCCGGGACGGTACAAAGACACGCCCGCTATCAGGTCTTCAAGACAGTCGGGCTTCAGCTGTTTCATAAAGCGCTTCATGCCGCCGGCTTCGAGCTGGAATACCCCGTCGGTGTCACCCTCCGAAATCAGCGCATACGCGCCCGCATCCTCATAACCTATCTTTGTAAAGTCAACCTCGTATCCGGTGTCCTCTTTGATGTAGTCCACACACTTCTTGATATCGGTCAAAGTAACAAGCGCAAGGAAGTCCATTTTCAACATTCCCAACGCCTCTATTTCCTTTGCCACGAACTGCGTGGTTATATCGTCGCCGTTCCTCGAAAGCGGAACGTTATCTGCAATTCTTTTACGGCAAATTACAACGCCGGCCGCATGCATACCTGTCTGCCTGGGCATACCTTCAAGCTGCAACGCCATGTCGATAACTCTACGCAGCGTCTGGTCCTCTTCGTACAGCGCACAGAACTCCGCGTTTCGCGCAACTTTAAGCTCCGAAACTTTGCCTTCAAGTTCTGCTTTTTTATCGGGGTCGCTCTCCGCCCGCGCTTTAGCCTCTGCGGACTGAATTCTTCTGCCGAGCAAATCGCCTATGGAGGTCTTGCCATCCATAATTTTAGTAACCTTGTCCGTTTCGGAATAGGGAACGCGCATAACTCTTCCGACGTCTTTTATGGCGTTTTTTGCCGCCATTGTGCCGAAAGTAACAATTTGACAGACGTTTTCGGGGTTATATTTCTGTCTTACGTATTCAATAGTTTCCTCGCGCCTGTCCGTACAAAAGTCTATATCGAAGTCGGGCATCGACACACGGTCGGGGTTTAGGAAACGCTCGAAAAGTAAGTCGTATTGTAAAGGTTCAACGTCGGTAATTCCTATGGAATATGCAACGATCGAGCTTACGCCCGAGCCTCTGCCCGGTCCTACGGGGATGCCGTTTTCCTTTGACCAGTTAATGAAATCCCAGACGATCAGATAATATTCCGCATAGCCCATTCGGCAAATAACGTCAAGCTCGTAATCGGCACGCGAGCGTTCGCGCTCTGTAACCGTACCGTAACGCTTGACGAGACCGCTTGCGGTAAGGCTTCTCAAATACTCCTCGGGAGTCGATCCGTCAGGCGGATTGTACCCGGGAATCAGGGTCATATCTCTTATCGGATAGCCCTTTTTATCGAGATTAAACGCAGGCTCAGTCACCTTGTCTGCAATTACCCTGGTGTTGCTTATTGCTTTGGGAAGCGACGGAAACAACGCCTTCATTTCCTCGGCGGACTTGAAGTAAAATTCCTGCGTATCGAATTTCATGCGCTTGGGATCATCCAGCGTCTTCTTCATCTGGATACACATTAAGACGTCCTGCATATCCGAAGCTTTTTTCGTCAGATAGTGAACGTCGTTCGTAGCCACAAGCTCCACGCCGATATCTTCCGC
>JAIDIR010000119.1 GCA_029052615.1 Clostridia bacterium
CTTTTAAATCAATAATCCACTTTTTCGATTACGCCGCCGCCAAGACAACGGGTGGAGTCGTAAAACACAGCGTACTGTCCCTCGGTAACGGCGCGCTGCTTTTCGGCAAACACCACGCGCACGCCGCCGCCTTCGGGCACGATAAGCACTTTCTGTTCGCCCTGGCGGTAGCGGAATTTCGCCGTGCATTCGAAGGGGGATATAGGCGCGTCAACGCCAATCCAGTTAAGCCCCGACACCTCGCACGAGTGCGAATACAGCGGGCTTTCGTCGCCGTGCGAAACGTATAAAATATTATTCTGCAAGTCCTTTTTCACGACGAACCATCTGCCGTCCTCGCCGCTCTTTCCGCCGATGCTCACGCCCCTGCGCTGACCTATTGTGTAGTGCATAAGCCCGACGTGCTCTCCAACCTCCTCGCCGCTCAGCGTGACTATTTTACCGGGCTTGGCGGGCAGATATTCCATAAGGAATTTGCGGAAGTTGCGCTCGCCGATAAAGCATATGCCCGTGGAATCTTTCTTTTCCGCGGTGGCAAGTCCGTTGGCAACGGCGATTTTGCGCACCTCCTCCTTGGGCAGATTTGCAAGGGGGAACAGCACCTTTTCAAGCTGCGGCTGGGTGACCTGGTTTAAAAAATAGGTCTGGTCCTTGCCCTGGTCGACCGCCTTCAAAAGGTAGTGCCTGCCGCCCTCCGAATGGTCAATGCCGCAGTAGTGCCCCGTGGCTATATAGTCCGCGCCAAGCGAAAGCGCGTACTCGCGGAAGGGTCCGAACTTAATCTCGCGGTTGCACAGAACGTCGGGGTTGGGCGTTCTGCCTGCGGCGTATTCGTCGAGGAAATGTTTGAACACTCTCTCCTGGTATTGCTTTGCAAAGTTGACGCTGTAATAGGGAATATTCAGCAGCGAACACACCCTGCGCACGTCGGCAAAGTCGCCCTCGGCAGTGCAGGCGCCGTTGGCGTCGTCCTCTTCCCAGTTCAGCATAAAAAGCCCTATTACGTTGTAGCCCTGCCGTTTTAAAAGCAGTGCCGCCACGGAGCTGTCCACTCCGCCGCTCATTCCCACGACTACGGTTTTCATAATCGGACAAATTATAACACTTCCCGCCGCCTTTTGCAATTAAATGCGGTTGCGTAAATCAAATCAAAGTGCTATAATCGTGGTATGTCAAATTTAAACGCTTCGTTACCTACGGATGATAACATTCTGCTTTCGCTGGTCAACACCAAGCTGCGCGACGGCGACACGCTTGCGGATTTTTGCGCGGCGTACGGCGTGGAAGAGGGGGCTTTGATTGACCGCCTTGCCCGCGCGGGTTATAAGTACGACGAAGAGGGCGGAGCCTTTATAAGGAGCTGACCATATGGAAAGTGTTGAAGAAAAATTTTTGCGGTACGTGCAGGTGGATACGCCGAGCAGCGAGGATAACTTTGATAACACGCCCTCGACCGAGTGCCAGAAAAATCTTGCATATATGCTGTGCAAAGAGCTTAAAGCTATGGGCTTGCAGGCGGAGGTAACCGAGAACGCGTACGTCTATTCGCATATTCCCGCCAACTGCAAAACGCAGTATTCGATTGGCTTTATCGCGCACCTCGATACGGTGGACAAGCCCAGCGGTCTTGGCGTTAAGCCTGTTTTGAACGGGGATATTATAACCTCCGACGGCACGACGGTGCTGGGTGCGGACGACAAGGCGGGCGTTGCCGAAATTATGGCGCTTGCCGAATACCTGACCGCTCACCCCGAAATAAAGCACGGCAAGATAGGCATAGCCTTTACCCCCGACGAGGAGATAGGGCACGGCGCAAAGCTGTTCGACGTTAAAAAATTCGGCTGTGATTTTGCCTATACTGTGGACGGCGAGGAGCTGGGTGAAATCTCGTACGAAACGTTTAACGGCGCGTGCTTCGATTTGGAAATTACGGGCGTGAATATTCACCCCGGACAAGCCAAGGGCAAAATGATAAACGCGGTGACGGTTGCAAACGAATTCATTTGCGCGCTGCCTGCGGACGAGCGCCCCGAAACCACCGAGGGCAGAGAGGGCTATTACTTTATTCCCGAGATAGGCGGCGGCGTGGAAAAGTGCACCGTGCACGGCATTATCCGCGACCACGACAGGGCGAAGTTCGAACAGCGCAAGGCGTTCGTTAAAAACCTTGCGGAAGAGCTTAACAAAAAGTACGGAGGCAGGGTATCGCTTAAAATGCGCGACCAGTACTATAACTGCGCAGAGGTGATAGAGCCGCATTTCCACCTCGTCGAAAACGCTAAAGCCGCAATGGAGGCGGAGGGGGTCAAGCCGCTGATATTCCCCATAAGGGGCGGCACGGACGGTTCGTCGCTTTCGTTTATGGGCTTGCCCTGCCCCAATATATGCACGGGCGGACGTAACGCGCACGGGCTTAACGAGTTTATTTCGGTGCAGGCAATGCACAAGGTCGTGGCAATTCTCAAGGGCATAGTTGCCGCCTATTGCAAATAAATAAGGTATAGCAAAAGCCGCGGCTTGCAATTTTCTTCCGCCGCGGCTATAATAAAAATACGTGTCCGTAGCTCAGTTGGATAGAGCACGAGCCTCCGACGCTCGGTGCCGCTGGTTCGAATCCAGTCGGGCACACCAGTCAAAGCCTTGATACAAGTCGTAATCAGGGCTTTTTCTTTTTTTCAAATCCGTCTAAAACTTAGTCGAAAGCATTGCAAGGTAACGTGGTATCCCGCTGTCTTATTCACAACAATAAATTGACATAATTTTCCTGAAAGGCTATAATGTCAGCAAACAAGGGTGTACTTATGAATATCAAATCAATAAAGATAAAGAAATACAAATCTATAAGCTCTCCGCAGACTATAGAAATAGGAAACGGCGGACTTGTCACTTTGATAGGTAAAAACGGAAGCGGCAAAACGAATATCTTAGAGGCGGTTAACAATGTCTTTGAAATCAACAGGCGGGAATATTATTACGGCAGAATTGGCGTACAGTATTCCGTTATCCTTGAACTTGATAATGATATCTTAAATGAGTTTAAGGAGAATATTAAATGTCTGCAGGACAGGTTTATTGAGGTTTACAATAATAATAACGGACGGGGCAACGACAGCGATTGCTGGAAGGTAAACGTTTTCCGTTCGCAGATGTTTGCCGAGGCTCTGAAAAGCGCCGCTTCCGACTTAAAAAATCAGGCAAGCGAACTTTCGGACAAGCTGAAAATTTTCAAAAAAAAGCTTTCCGAAATACAAATTAAAGACAACGAGTATAACGACGGCTATTTTTATACCATTGAAGATTTGCCAAGGCCGCAATCCTATGAAATTCAGGCAAGAATTTATGATTCGTCTATTTCAAGCCTTTTAGAGGATGTAGATGAAATAGTCAAAACCATTTACAATGAAGAACACGAAATAAAATTAAACGGATTTGACGGATATTCATACAGACAACATAAAATATTAAAGTTTACCGAGCCTAATTTCCACATAGTCTATCGTGAACCCTACATGACCGAGTTTGACAAGCGGTTTATTGTAACTATAGACAGGGATAAAATAAAATACTATATAGAAGAATTCAATAAA
>JAIDIR010000012.1 GCA_029052615.1 Clostridia bacterium
AAGTATTTGTTACTGAAAGGAGAAAATTATGAAGACGTTTAAAATGACCAATGGGGGGGGGCAAGCACTTTTAAGAAATAAGCAAGGCGTAAAGCGCGCGTTGCTTTATATACTCACGCCCTTATTCTGTGCAGGACTCTGTCTTGGCACAGTTTTTTCATTTTTTAAAACGGATAGCAAGGTAAGTGCAAACGCCGCAGGCGGCTTTAAAGGTGCCGCATATATCGATTTAACCGATGACGGCAGCGTAATGGCGGCAGCATTGCAGGGAGGGCAAAAGTCGGCCGTTATAATTGGCGCTGCCGGTACTGCCGAGAGCAAACCGGTAAGCTGGGACGTGCTTGCTGTAAACGACAGCACGTACACTTCATCCGCAACAACCGCAAATAAGCTTTTGTTATTTTCCCAGAGAGTTTTAAGTATAGATCAATATAATTATTATTACAGTAATATGAATCCCGAAAACCATACTTATTGGGGTTCAAGCTATGTGCGCGCAAAACTGAACGGCGGGGTGTATATCAGCGGCAATACAACTGCGGGGCAGACGCCTCAACTTGGGACAATTAATAATACGGCTTCTCTTCTTTATAATGTATTTACAGGACTTAATACCGAAGGGCTTATTCTGCCCACGGGAAATATAATAACGCACGATGTCAAATACGTTAACGCCGCTTCTCCCTTATTCAGGACGGTGCAAACAACTGCCACGGGTGCTTTTTCAAGCACGTCAACGGTTAACGGTCAGTATAACAGCACTTTGGGTAATCAATTTTCCACAATGGTGCCCAATTTCAGCGTAAACTTTACTAACGGCGTAACCGAAACTACGACGGGCGACAAGCTGTTTTTGCTGGCGTATGAGGATATAAATAATGCCGATTACGGGTTTAAAGACTCGAACGGCAAAACTTATACCGGCTCGTACGGAATAAATTGGGGCGGCTGGCAGGATGGTTATTATTCCTGCAATGACCCCGCATCTTCGCCTTCTGCACATCAGCTATATTCCGGTAACGGATTTATCCCCAAAACCTACAGCGGAGGTGTTCAGGCAAACAGTTATTGGTTGCGTTCCACCGTGCGCGACGGTTATTCCAGCGGCTCTTATCAGCCTAACAATGTGGCATACGCTTTGGCAGTCGGAGTGCTTAGCAACGGCGGCTCTGTGGGGTATTTACCTCAAAGCTCCACGGTCGTTACGAATATTTTCGGCGGAAGTATCGGTTTCCGTCCCGCAATGGTGGTGGACGCTTCCAAAATCGTTTATATTGTAAGCGGCAATGCGCCTATGAATAACGATTTTACCGATTTTGAAAACTATCCTTATTCCGCAGGGGAAAAAATTACTTATAAAACTTATATCAAATCGTCAGATTACGAAACCAAAAGCGCCAATGCAAAAGCTATCGGTATTCCCGACGGCAATTCTTTAAAGCTTATTTATAATAATACGGTCGGCAATAACGATGCAAAAATGATTTGCACGCTTTCGGACAACAACGGTAAAGTATATTATTCTTCAACTTTCAACGTGGACGTAACGGCTACGGCAACCAAGAACGCCACCCAAACGCTGGCATTGCCCACTTTCCCTTCGGGCAAAACTATTGCCGATTATAACGTTTCTTTAATTCAGTCAACCGATAACGGTACGGATTATACCGAACACGCGCTTTGCTCGTATGAGATAGGCATAGACGCGCCTAAGGATACGGAAGTTACGTACAGCGGCAACTCCAAGTGGATAGCCGATTTGACGGGCGACGAAAAGAAGGAGTGGATAAATACCGACGTATATTGCAACAGTTCGATTATGAGCGTTGCAAAAATCGAGTATAAGAGCCGTGCGGAAGGCGCAACGTTCGTTGACGTGACGAGTGCGGGAACTGCAAATATTAAAAATGCAGGAACTTATAAAATTACCATGCATCTCGCCGGCGGCTACAAGTGGATAGGCGGCTCAACCGATGATAAATCGTTTAACATAACCGTAAAGCCGCAGGTAATCGACCCGTTTGCCCCCACGGTGGACTACGGTACAAACGCGGACAATTCCACAAAGCAGTATTACGCGGGCACGACGACCGCAAATTTCCCGACGATAAAGCCGCCTGCGTTGTGGGACGGCAAGGGCTCTCTGGTCTGGGACAGCGGTCAGAATTTAACCACTACAAAGCCGTACAACTGGACTTTTACGCCAGACGATTTGAATTACGACGTAAAGAAAGGCACTTTGTCGATAACGGTTACGCCGGTAGCGGTCAACAAAATAGAAGCAACGCTTACGGGTACGGGCGATATTTTCACCTCTACCAAGAAGGAAGATTTGCTGAAGCGTATACAGGTCACCAAGACCAATAACGACGGCACGGCTGCAGGTATTGCGGCAACGAGCGAAATTCAGTTTGCAACGGGTACTACGCTGACAGCCGGCACGAACAAGGTTCTTACGGTTCAGCTTGTGGGCAACACAAGCGTAAGCTGCACGGTGACTATACCCGAAATACTTGCGGTTACGCCTGCGGAGCTTTCCGTTGTGCACGACGGCACGACGGTTTACACCTCCACGAGTGCGGACGCGCTTAAAGGTCAGCTTACCGTAAAGATTATAAATAACGACGGCAGCGCGGGCAAGACGCTTGAAGCAAGCGAATATTCCTTCCCCGATGATTTTGCCCTTGAAGACGGCGACTGTCCCGTTCAGGTCACTTATAAATACACCGTGGACGGCGAGGAAAAAACTCTTACCGGCGACATAACTATTTCCGTCGGCATTGCAGGCGTAAAGAGCGTGTCGTTAGCTGTTGACGAATCGAAGCTTAACGGAGTTACTTTGTGGGAAGGTGCGGCGGCAAATACCATAAAGCAATATCTTATCGTAACAATAAAGTTTGACGACGGCAACGATACCACGGCAACGCTTGATGCTTCCAAGTACACGGTAAATATAACCGGTAGCGAGAAAAACGTACTCATTGCAGGGCAGTGCAATTTCACCGTAAGCTACGGTGGAAAGACTTCCAACACGAAAAACGTACCGGTTAGCGCGGTGCTTGTAGATACGCTTACGGCAAACTACTCGCAGAACGGCAGGACAATTTACAGCTCCGCTACGGTGGAAGATTTGCAGATAGATACTCTGTTGTCGGTAGAAGCAGTTTACAACAACGGTGACCCGGATACGCTGGACAAAGACAGCTACACCGTAACTATTCCCGACAATTTCTCTTCGACCAATAACTTAGTTACGGTTACGTGGAAGAAGGGCGACGTTACAAAGACGACGACGTTCCCCGTTACGGTAACCGACGTTGCGGTAAGCGGAATAACCGCGGAATATACCTTGCCCGAAGGCTTTACGCTGGACGCTTCCAAGGGCTTGGAAGACTTGAACGGCGGTTTGAAAGTCGTGCTTAAGTATAACAACAACGACACGAAAACGCTCAGCTCGGAAGGGTATACGTTGACGGCGGATTCCACGCACGGCGACGGGTTGCTTTCGGCAGGTGCGCGCACTATAACGGTTACGTATTCGGACGGCAAGACCGCAACCTTCACCGTTAACGTTGCAAAGGCGGACGTCGACGCGAGCGGCGCAACGTTAAAGCCCTCCGCAATAAGCGGACTGACGGCGGACGACAACGGCGGATATAAGGCGACTTATAAGCCCGACAGCGACGGTTTTAAGTTTACGGTTGCCGACCTTGACCCCGACAGTATTCCTGCGGCGGCTACTCCCAAAGCGCCCGTTTACAAGAAGCTTGTGAACGGTAACTGGGAAACGGTTTCCGAGATAAAGGAAGCGGGCGAATACAAGGTTGTGGTTGAGTTTGACCCGACCGACCCCGCAAACTATAACGGCGGTATTGACCCCGTTGAAATTGCGATTACAATTGACGACGCGGTTGTAACCGGCGTTACGGCAAAGGTGGAGGGCGATGCGGCGTTTAATACGGCAAGCACGCTGGATGACGTTAAGGCAAAACTTGCCGCCGAAATTGAGTACAACAACGGCAATAAGGAAAGCGTTAAGGTTGAAGACCTTGAAATCACTTGCGAGGGCTTGCACGACGGAAAGCTTAAGGCGGGCAAGCAGGTTGTAACCGTTAAGTATTCGGACGGCGTTGAAACGACGGTTGAAATAGAGGTTGCAAAGGTTAAGGTTGCGCTGCCCGTATTTAACGGCGGCTTGAAGTACACCGGTGTTGCAATTAAGCCTACCGTTGATAACTTTAACGGCTTTGACAGTGCTTTAATGACTTTCGTTACCGACAAGTTGCAGAGCGGTACGGTTGTCGGCACGTACAAGGCGGTGTTTGCACTGACCGACCCCGAAAATTACGAATGGGCAACGGCTAAGACTTATAAAAAGTCCGTATTTGCCGCAGTAGTATACGACGAGGAAGTAACGCTTTTGGCTAACGAAGCGGCGGTTGACTGGAATATTTCAAAGGCAGTGCTCACCGCAACCAAGAAGGAAGGAGCGCTTCCAGTATTCGCAAGCGAGAGCTATATCGGCGAGCTTGGCGAAGTAGTTGGTTTAAGATACTATACGGACGAAACTTGCACCGAAGAGGTTGCGGCTGACCAGCTTGCTAAGGAAACGACTTACTACGTTAAGGCTGAATTACTCGACACCGATAACTTCGAACTCGATGCAAGTGCGGCGGCGTATACCGTTAAATCGTTCACGTATACTACGCCCGCAAAGGAGCTTACGACGTGGGATAAAGTCGTCAGATTCTTAAAGGCAAACTGGCTGTGGCTGGTGATTGCGGTAGTGGCGCTTATACTTCTTATAATCATAATCGCGTGCGCGGTGCGCGCCTCCAAGAAAAAGCGCGAGCGCGAGGAACAGCGCAGGCTGGAAGAGAAGGCGGAGCGCGAGCGCAGGGAAGAGCGCGAAGAACAGCGCAGGCGCGAGGAGCGTGAAGAGCGCATGGCAAGGCTTTCTCAGCAACAGCAAATGCCTCCTATGATGATGCCGCAAATGATGCCTCAGATGATGGGCGGGCAAATGCCCCAGTCTATGCCTCAGGCACAGGCGGCGCAAGCTATGCCTGCGGGCGGCGGCGCTTCGTCCAGCGAGATAGCCGAGCTTAAAGCCGAAATACTGGCGCTTAAAACGGCGCAGGAATCGGCAAAGGAAATTGCCGAGCTTAAAGCCGAAAACGCGGCTATGAAGGCTGAACAAAACGCGGTTTTGCGCAGTGACGTAAATGCGCTGCGCGGCGGCGAGCAAGTCATTCAGGGCGGTATATCCCTTGACAAACTGACCGAAATTATCAGGACGGAGGTCAACGCCGCGCTTGACAGCAGGGTAAAGGCGGCGGCACAGCCCGCAACTGCGGACAGCGGTGCGGCGCCCGCTGCGGCTCAGGTTCCTCCCGACGCGGTTATGACGACGGTGACGACGACCAAGATTGACACGACCAAAAAGCCCGCGCAGAACGCGCAGGCGGCGGCGCCCGTGAGGACGGTGGTGCGCAACGTTGTGGCCCCTATGCCCGTGGACGACGGAAGGGTGTTCGACGTGGGCGGCTTTTATAAGCCTGCGGACCCCGTGAACGATATGGGGTTCACGGACGAGGATAAGAGCGAGTAAATAAAAAAAGATAGCCCCGCGGCGGTATCGCCGCGGGGCTTTAATTTTATTCACCGAGATATTTTTCAATCAGCAGTGCGCATTGATAAATTTTGTCGGGGCAGGGGCGGCGCGCGTAGTACTCCGGCGTGCGCTCCTCGGGCGTTGCGGAACTGTCCTTTGGCAGGGCCGCGCCCAAAAGCTCGGCGCATATAACCGAACCGTTTTGCTCCTTGAACTCCCCGACCATCTTTTGTATAACCGCGTAAATTTCGCCGCGCCGCTGTAAATCGCCCGGCTGCCCGTGGCTCATCTTCATACCCGCAACTATAGCCATTGCGTTGACCGCGCCGCAGGTTAAGCGCATACGCCCCAACCCGCCGCCGAAGCCTTCGGCAAGCTTCATTGCGGTCACGGCGTCAAAGCCGTACAAATCGGCAAACGCGCCCACTACCGCCTGACAACAGTTGTAGCCTTCCAGAAACATTTCGCGCGCTCTGTCCGCCCGCTTTCCCATAGTCGTCACCTTCCTTACAGCCATATTATACCACCCGCAACGGCAGATATGCAACCTTGACACCGCACAAAATAAGTGATAAAATGTATTTATGGCTGAGGAAGAGAGGGAAGAAATTCAATTAGCAGAGGCTGAAGAAGAGGTTGCCGTTGTGGAGGAGGCTGCCGCCGTTGTGGAGGAGGCTGCCGCCGAGGAGCATCGGCTTGTCGGCAGCGACATCGAGGAGGCGCACAGCGAGCTTGCGGCTTCCGACATAGGCGCGTACGGCGATATCATAGAGGGCTTTTCGGTTGAAGCCAACGTCAGGAAGGTGAGCACGTACATAAAGCTGCCCGAAAAGGTGGCTAAGTATATTCTTGCCGTGCTGTATCTTGCAGTCGGCGTGCTGTGCGCGGCTATACCCGAAAGGATAGAAACGGCTCTGCCCTACATAGTCGGCGGCGCGATGGCGGCGGTGGCTATAACGCAGTTTATCTTCGCCATAATCAAAAAGGAATACCGCGATACGCACACCAACAAGACGGCGGGCTCGCTGATAGTTCTGGGGCTGAGCGTGATGATTATAATCGAACACCAGTGGGCGCACACGTTTATTCCCATCGTGTGGGGCGTTATCGGACTGTTCGAGGGCGCGCACGCGTTTAACCACGCAATATCGCGCATATCAAGGGGTATGCGCAGCGCGTATTACATAATTAAGGGTATAATAGAGGTCGTGGTGGCGTTCCTGCTTTTGTACGAGCCCGAACAGTACGGCGAGCTGCATATAATAGTTTTCGGCGTGTCGCTTATGCTTGACGGCATTACGACGCTGCCATTCGTCAAGAATTTCGTTGCGAAAAGGTAAAGGAGAAACTTTAAGTGAAGGCTTCCAACTGGGATTTGATGAGATTGGCTTCGGCTTTCGACGGCGAGTTCTGCCTTTCGGACTTTTCGCCCGAGGAGCTTGACGAGCTGCTGGGGCTTATAGAAGACGGCGACACCGTGGAGGATATACGCCGCAAGTACTTTGAGTTTTATGACGACGTGAAAGATAGAACTTTAAGCAAACACAAGTGGTCCGATTAGGGAATAGAGGTGTAATTATATGGCAATAGATAAAAATTTTTTCGTTGACGAAAAGAACGTGAACGGCAGTTTCGGTATACGCGAAATGGTTGAATCGAAGGAGGGCGAAGAAATTCTTTGGGAGGGCAAGCCCGACAAGAAGTCGTTCGTTCTGGGGCGCATCGTGCAGATGATGCCCGTTGCTTTGATTTGGCTTGCGTTCGACGGATTTGCAATTGCTATGATTTGCATGCATTCGTCGGAGATGCCCAAATTTATGCTATTCGTGATGGCGGGCTTTTTTGCCTTTCACTTGATGCCCGTATGGTTCTGGATAGCAAACATAGTGACCGCATTCAGGAAAATGAAAAACACAGAATACGCGTTCACGGACAAAAGAATTATAATCAAGACGGGCTTTTTTGCAAAGTTCGATACGGTCTTTTATTCGGACATAGCCTCGCTCGATTTGCACGTGGGACCTATCGACAGAATGTTCAAGGTGGGCGATATAATAATCAGGACGAATTCGGGCAGCACGTATATGGTGGAGGATATCGATAATCCCTATTTCATTTTGGAAAGGCTGCAAAAGATTTCTATCGATATAAAGACGGATATGCAGTTTCCCAACGACCTGCGCCCCGAAGAAAACCACGGATACAATACAAAATATAAGGGATAAATAAAAAACCCGCGGCGAAACGCCGCGGGCTCTTTTTATTTGTCGTTATTTGGAAAGCAGTGTGAGCAGAGCGCGTTTCTGCTCGTCGGACATAGTCGCGATTTTTGCTTTCAGTTCGCCGTCCAGCGTGCTTTCCGTTTCCTCGTCGCATTGCCTGAAAAATTCGGATAAGCTTATGCCGAACGCGCTGCAAATTGCGCGCAGAGTGGATACCTTGGGCTCGGCTTTTCTGCTGTAAAGATTGTTGAGCGTGGATTGTGTAAGCATAGCTTCCACTGCAAGATAGTTTATAGACCAGCCTTTTTCCAGCCTCAGCTGGTCGATTTTCTGCAAAACAGTCATATTTTTTTAATCCTCGTCGGGTTTATTCTATAACGGAATTGAGCTAAAAATTTAACCTAAATGTATTGACAACATAATTCAATTGAGTTATACTATAACTGCAAACCGTTAAAACGGTGTTTATGATGAGGTGTACTAATGAAAAGGTTTATTGCATCGTCCGTACTTATATTTATAGGTGCGGTCGGATTGTTTGCCTACGGTTTAAGCGTGGCTGTGCCAACGTTGATAGCTGCCGCTGCTTCGCGCGGTGAAGCGGGATACGCTCTATCCGTGTTCTATGCGGTTATCTTTACTATTGATATACTTGCGGCGTTCGGCTTCGGGCTGGCGGGCGGTATATTGAACGTTAAGGGCAGGAAGGGCGGCTTCGTTTTCGTGCTTATAAGCCTGCTGGCGGTATTCGAATACGTTATTCCTTTAAGCTTTGCCAAGCTTGCCAACCTTGGTGTATACGGTATAGGCAGAGGCGGCGAAACGGGGGTTCTCATTGCAAGGACGGCGCTTATAGCCGTCTATGCCGCGTCACTCGTGATTATGCCCAAAGGCAAAGGCGCTTATAATCTTGCGGTTTTATTCTTTTCGCTGCTGACTGCAATGATGCTGGGCTTTTATACCTATTATGAAAAGGCGGGCGCGGTTTACACGATAGTATTCGCTTTGTTCGGTGTCGCGGGCGCGGTACTGTCGGCAGTGGAGGCGGTGCGCGTTGCAAAGGGTGGTAAAGGCAGTCTTAATCTGATGGTACTTGCGTTGCTTGCAATTGCCGGACAATATATCGGGCTATGCACGATGTGTACGCAGATAAACGGTTTAGTACATCTCGTGCTGGGAATGAGCAGTATAATTCTGGTCATTGCGGGCGGCGTGCTTATCGCCGATTCTAACGAGAGCGGATTTATCATAGTTTCGTTAGGTATAATTGCGGCGCTCGTCTGGCTGTTTTTGCTTGCCGTTTTCGTAAACGCCGCAATTGCTCTCGGGCTTGTTTGTATTGCCGTATGCCTGGCGTTACTGGCGGGGCTTGCTTTAAAGGGGCGCGCAAAGCAAGGCGTTTAAGTTGAATCAAAAAATATTAAAAGCCCGCGGCGAAACGCCGCGGGCTTTTAGTTTTGTAGTGATATGTATGTTTATTAACCAAGCAATTAAAGGACGTGCCTGCGGGGCACCCGCCGCCGCTTACATAACGACGATGTTGTTCTGTTCGAACAGCGCCTTGTATTCCTTGGGGAAATTGTCGTCGGTAATCAGGACGTCTATATCCTCGATATGCGCGAAGGTATAGGGATTGATTTTGCCTATCTTGGAGCTGTCAAGCATCATGTAAACGTGCCTTGCCTTCTGGAACACCTGCTTTAACAGGTCGCTTTCAATCTGGC
>JAIDIR010000120.1 GCA_029052615.1 Clostridia bacterium
TTTAAGAAGTAAGCAAGGCGTTAAGCGCGCGTTGCTTTATATACTCACGCCCATATTCTGTGTCGCACTTTTGTGCGGCGCAGTTTTTTCATTTTTAAATAACAGTAAAGCGTTTGCGGCTATAGCGCCAAACGATACGGCTGCGAAAACGAAAGTCGTATGGACGGGCACGGGCAACTATCAATATTATAGTGAGAACGTTAATAACAGCGGTTGGGGAGAACCCGTTCCTTATTCGGGTAACCCCAGTCTGACTACACCGGGAACCATTGACACAACCAAAGGTGATTGCGGCTTTGACGACGACACCGCAACGGCAACGGCTTCTAAATTGAATTTGGGACTAAAACAGCAGGTTGCCAACTTTGTTACTTTTAAAGCTACGATAACCATACCCGCATATACCGAATATAAAGTGCTGTATAAAGGCGCTTTAAATATTAAAGAATACGGTACTTATGCCGGGGTAGCGATTCTTTACGCTTTTGGCAACACCTACGTGCCGAACAGCTTTGTTTTTCCGTACGTTAATTCTAATACGTCGGTTACGGGCGAAGTCGTAACGTGCCAGACCTCGGATAAGGTTATGTCGAATAAAGGTGTAGCCGCAAATAAAAACAGTGATAAATTCTATACCGTTACTTACACCAACACGACGGGTATGCCCGAAGAAAAAACCGAATATTTCGGCGTATATACGGTCGATATACCCAGTAAGCAGTCTAACCATTATTACGAAGCTTCCGTAACAATGTCGTCGGATATAACGGTCACGCAGATAGAAACACCCGAAGTTGACACAACGCCGAGTAATTATCCCGATACCTATACGGGCAACGATTTAACTTTTACGCTGAACAATCTGGACGCGAACAGAATAGTGCTTACCAAATATTCCTATAAGGACCGCCTAGGCAATGCGGAGGAAAAATACACCTACGGCAACACGGCAACCAGCACTGCGACGGGCACCGACCCGCTGAACGGCGGCAATACGCTTACCGTTACGGAAGCGGGAACTTACACGCTTGAATTCGATATAGCGTACAACTGCGGCTCCGTCTGGAATACGAGCACGAAAAACGACCAGGCAACCAAAAAGGTTGAAATTACGGTAAAACCCAAACAGATAACCAAGCCCACGGCTCCGACGACTACCGAAAAGGATTATACGGGCAGCGGCGTTGAGTTCGAGTTTGTTTCATCGTATAAAAACGACGAGTGGAACAAATACATTAAGCTTGACAGCGCAACGGACACGAGCGGCAACGCGGTCACGGGCGTTACGGATAAGCAGAACAAAAAGATAGAAATTACCAATCCCGGAACGTACGTTGTAAAGCTGGGGCTTGCAAGCAAAAACAACACCGTGTGGGCGGATACGCCCCTGGTGCTCGGCGGCACGGCAAACTTTAATCTTAAAATCAAGACGGGTACGATTTCCGCGCCCACGCTCGGCAATACGGCTAATCACAGTTACGACGGCAAAGCGAAGGAAATTACGGTAACGGGCTTCGATTACAGATATATGGATATGACCGTAGAGGGCAAGAACGGCACGGCGGCTGTTTCCACGGTGCCCACCGTTGCGTACGACACCTATAAGTACTGGGTTAAGAGCGACGGCACGACTACCGAAACCGACCCTCAGGACCCCGTAAACTATACGGAAGAGGAGGGACGGAAAAACTATAAAATAAAGGCAACCTCCGCGGGAAATTATAAGGTAACGTTCAAGCTGAACGCGGAAGGAAAAAAACTGTTCCTTTGGAACGACGGCTCCGCGGACGGCACGGCGGTTGACCAGGAAGCAACTTTCAGTATAGCAAAGCAGAGCGTAGTAGTGCCCACACCCGCTTCGACGCTGGCGTTGACATACAACACTCAGGCGCAGACTATGCAGATAAGGAACGCGACGAACAACACGTTCGAAAGCACGCTGTATACTGCAAGCATTTCGGGCAAGCAGTTTGCGGCGGACGGTACGGCAAGCAATACGGCGGTTGCCACTGCGCCCACGATTACGGGCGGTCTGGCTTCCGTAACGGACGCGGGCATTTACACCGTTAAAGTCGTTCTTTCCAACAAGACCGACTGCGTATGGGCAAGCGGCACGAACGACGACGTTGCCGACAAGGAAATTACTATTACCGTAAACCGCGCGGAGCTTGAAGCTTCTTTTACCTGCTCGGCAAAAAATTTCAGTTGGCAGAAAAAGAAGTCGGACGAAACTGCGGAAAGTATAACCGCAACCGTTACGGGCGTGCTGAACGGTCAGACGGTGACTTTCACTTACTACTGGAAAAAGAACGGCGCAAACGAGCAGGATAACGATATTTCAAGCGGAGCCAACCTTACCGCAAGCGTGGATATACCCACGACCTTAGGCACGTGGGCAGCGGGCTATACGTTCGGCGTAAAGCTGGGCACGGACGGCGCGAACTACGTTTTCAAGAGCGGTAAGGACAGCAAGGGCTTTACCATTACGGCGACGGAAGCGGGGCTTGACGAGTACGTGTGGAAATACACGCTGAACGACGGCACGCAGATAAATATGCCCGCAAACAAGGAGCTTGCATATACGCTCGTCAAAGACGACGACGGCACGGTTTCAACGGGTATTTACAATATAATTCTGGACGACAGCGACTTTTCCGACTATTACATAGAAATCGACAAAACCAAGTTTACGGGCGGTTACAAGACCGAGTTCAACGGCGGCACGGTTACGAGCTTTAAGGACGTCGGAACTTATAAGACCTACGTTGCGCTTAAAACCACAGACAGCGAATATCAGTTTATTATCAAAAATCAGGACGGCACCGAAACCAAGTCGAGCACGATGACTTTGGAGCTTGAATGGAGTATAGTCAAGGGTACGTTCGATTTGTCGGGCGTCAAGTGGGAATATACTTACACCGATTCCAACGGTCAAAAGCAGACCAAGGACTATACGGGCGCGTTAGAATTCGACGATATAAATTACGCCGTAAGAATTAAGGAAAGCACTTTGCCCGCGGGGCTTGCGCTTGATAGCGCATATCAATACAGCGGCAGGGAGAGGGCTGTAAACACCTATACCGTGACCGCAAGCAAGTCGGACTTCAGCTGGAACCAAAACTTCAACGACCCCGATATGACGGTTTCAACGCTCACGCTTAACTGGGAAATTAAGCAGAAAAATCTGTATACCAAATTCAAGTATGAAAAGGTGACGGGCACAAAGAGCGACGGAACGGTAGTAAGCTTTTACAACAAGGTTCTGGACGTCGAGGAAAAGTATAAGAGCTTCGTCAAGTACGAATATACCGATTCTAACGGTACGGTAGTGACCTTGCAGGAGATAATCGACGCGGTTGATATGACCTCGCCCAAGAAATATAGCGTAAGGGCGTACATAGATTCCGCGGCAACGAATGCGGCGAACTTTGAGCTTTTGGACAACGGCTCGGACCCCACGGATAGCATTACGACGGGAAGCAACAACGCACCCGTATACGTGGTTATAGACGGCGTTATGATAGACGGCGTGAACGCGGCGACAATCAGCGCGGTTTACGACGGACAGGCGCACTTCAACAAGCTTGAGGTGGTGAGCGGCAGCGGAGTGAAAATTTCCGATTTCACCGTGACCTTCTACAAGGGCGCAAGCCTTTCCGCGGAAAAGTTTGCGGACGGCGAATACCCCGTAAATGCGGGCGAATATACCCTTGAAGTAGTGCTTGGCAGCAGTGCGGAAGAAGATTATATTTTGCTTCTGGACGTTATCAAGGTTACGATTGAAAAGAAGGAAATCGCGGTGCCCACCGTTGGCAATATACTGTTCAGCGGCGAGTATATCAGCCTTGCCGATTACCTGGGCGGAAGTTATGCCGAGTACAAGGATATTATCGCGCTGAGCGGTGACTGCCGCGATATAAGGAACGTCAGCCAGAGCGGATATAAGGCGCGCTTAACGTTGACCGACCCCAACTATAAATGGGCGCAGCCGACGACGGCGGAACCCGCAAGTCTGAAACTTTTTGCGGCTAAGTTATTCGATAACGAGCTTGCAATCGTTGACGACGTTACTGCGGAAATCGGCTGGAATATCACGCCGCTCGTGTTGGACGTAAGCGAGATGTGGGTGAAGGGTAAGAGCGGCGCAACGCTTAATTTACCCGAGAATATTGCCAAGCTTATAGATGCGGAAACGCTTAGCGTGCTGTACAGATATTACGACGACGCGGACCAGTATATAGAAACGCCCGAACTTAAAGGCGGCAAGTCGTTCAGGGTAGAAGCGGCGTTCGGCGGCATAGACGCGGAGAGTGGCAACGTGCTGTTTAAGACGGCGGACGGAAACGTTAGCGCGGTCAGCGACAAGATTAGCTACACCGTGCCCCAGAGCGCTACGGCTGCATTCTTCGGAAGCGCCGTTGGCTTCCTTAAAGCAAACTGGCTGTGGTTCGTAATCGGCGCGGCGGTGCTGCTGTTCCTCATAATTTTAATCTGCTTAATCGCAAGCGCGAAGAAGAAAAAGCGCAAGAAGGAAGAACTGGAAGAACAGCGCAGGCTGGAAAAGGAAGAGCGCGAACGCGAGGAACGCAAGCTGGAGCGCGAGGAGAGAATGGCTCGTCTTTCGCAGGTGCAGGCGGCTCCCGCACCGCAGTATATCCCTCAGCCTATGCCTCAATATGCGCCTCAACCCCAGTATATGCCGCAGTCAATGCCCCAGAACGCGCAGCCTACGGGTATGGGCGGTGCGATGGGCGGCGGCTCCATAACCGAAGCAATGTTTATGCAGATGCAGGCGGAATTCGCGGCTATGAAGGCCGAGCAGGCGGCTAAGGAGCTTGCCGAAATCAAAGCCGAGCAGGCGGCAATCAAAGCTGAACAGAACGCAATGCGCAACGACTTCGTGCTTGAAAAGTCGGGAGCAAAGGCGCAGGCGGCAGGCATAAGCGTGGACGCCATGACCGAGATTATGACTATGGCGCTTAAAAACGTGCTGGCTTCGGCTACGCAACAGGTCGTTGCGGCGCAACCTCAACAGCCCGCTCAACTGACGGACGGCGGCGCGCCTGCGGCAACGGCTAACGCACCTACCCAAATTCCGCCCGACGCGGTTATGACGACGGTGACGACCACTAAGATTGACACCACAAAGAAGCCCGCGCAGCCCGGTGAACGCGCGGCGCAGGCGGCTCCCGTGAGGACGGTGGTGCGCAACTACGTGGCGCCTATGCCCGTGGACGACGGAAGGGTGTTTGACGTGGGCGGCTTTTATAAGCCCGCCGACCCCGTGACCGATATGGATTTCGGCGAGGAAGAAAAGAAAGACTGAGAGGCGTGTCGCCTCAGCCAAGTCCTTTAAATGCTTGTGCCGAAAACAAACTTAATGACAACAAAACTGAAAGCCCCGCGGCGTTTGCGCCGCGGGGCTTTTTCCTTATTGACTTTATCGGCGCGTTTTACTATAATGGTGCTATGTTCGAAAAAGTTAAATTCAACGGGACCTTTCGTAACTATCAGCAGAGGGTTCTGGACAATTCAACCGAATATTTAAACGACGGAAAAATTCATATCGTCGCCGCGCCAGGTAGCGGAAAGACCGTTTTGGGGTTGGAGCTTATCGTGAGGCTTAAAGAGCCCTGCCTTATTCTTTCGCCCACGACGACCATTCGCAACCAGTGGGGTGACAGGTTTGCCGAGCATTTTTTGAACGGCAAGCACGCTGACGAATATATTTCCTACGATCTGAAAGACCCCAAGCCGCTGACCTGCGTTACCTATCAGGCGCTGCACGCCGCGGTCAAAAGGCTGAAGGATAACGAGGACGGCGAGGACTATTCCTCGTTCGATTTCTTTGCCGAGATGGAAAAGCACGGCGTTAGGACGATCTGTCTTGACGAGGCGCACCACCTGCAAAACGAGTGGCAGAAGGCGCTTACGGGCGTGCTGACGCAACTTAAAGGGCGCGTGAAGACCATTGCGCTGACGGCGACTCCGCCCTACGACGCGGCGCCCAACGAATGGGAGCGCTATCTGGACGTGTGCGGCGAGATTGACGAGGAAATTTCGGTGCCCGAGCTGGTGCGCGAAAACTCGCTTTGCCCGCATCAGGATTATATTTATTTTACCTATCCGACCCCGCAGGACGCGGAGGTTTTTGAAGAGTACAGAAAGCACGCGGCTGAGGCTCTGGAAGAGCTGTATTCCTCGAAGTGGGTGGGGCTTGCCGCCGACAAGCTTGCGGAGCTTAGAGAAGATTACGACTTTTTGTATACCAACGCCGAGGACGTTATTTGTCTGCTCGTCTTGATTAAAGACGCGGGGCTTACACCCGACAAGAAGATTGCGCGCGTTTTAGGCGTTTCCAAAAAATTTCCGCGCGCAACGCTCGCACGGCTGAACGGCGCGGTCAACTTTTTGATAAAGGGCGGGCTGCTGACCGAGGAGGAAAGCGGGGAGTGCTTTGCCATTTTTAAAAGGCGGGGCGTTTGCGACCGCGGCGAGGTCTGTCTGGGGCTGAACGAAAAGCTGAAAAAGCGGCTTATCGCCTCGACGGGCAAGCTTGCGGGCATTGCGGATATCGTTAAGAGCGAGGTTGAAAACAGGCGCGAAAACCTGAGAATGCTTATCCTGACCGACTATATAAAGAGCGACGAGCTTGCGCTGATAGGCTCGGAAGAAACGCCCGACGCGGTGAGCGTCGTCAGCGTGTTCGAGACGGTAAGGCGTACGGGCGCGACGGTTGCGGCGTTGTCGGGCGGGCTGGTAATATTGCCCGACTACTGCAAGGAGCAGCTGGATAAATCGGGCGCGGATTATTCCTCGTCGCCCATAGGCGAAACTGGATATTCCAAGTTCAATTTCCGCGCAGGCAACAGGGAAAAGGTGCGGCTTGTCGGCGAGCTGTTCGAAAATAATTGCTTTTCGGTACTGGTCGGCACCAAATCGCTTTTGGGCGAGGGGTGGGACGCGCCGTGCGTAAACTCGCTCATACTTGCAAGCTTCGTGGGCAGCTTTATGCTGTCCAACCAGATGCGGGGGCGTGCCATCCGCACGGACAGGGCGCACGCCGATAAGACGGCTAATATATGGCACCTCGTTACGGTGGAAAGACCGCAATTATATGCCGACGGCGTTCTGATGAAGATGCTGCCCGACAGCGCGGCGGAATTGAATTCCTGCGATTACGAAACGGTTAAGCGGCGTTTCGATTGCTTCGTCGCGCCCAATTACGACACTGGCGCTATCGAGAGCGGAATTTCGCGCGTGACCGTAATCAAGCCACCTTACAACAAGGATGGCATAGAGAAGATAAACGGCGAAACGCTTAAGCTTTCGGCTGAAAATAATCTGAATACCGTATGGCAGTCGGCGGTAAAAAACTCCTCCTATTTCAACGAGGTGAGCGGCGTGCCCAAGACTGGCAGGGTGTCGCCCTTCCTGTTCGCCAACGTATATACCGCAGCGATTCTTATTTCGGTTGCGGCGTTTTTAATCGGGTTGTTTATTACGTGCTTCTCGCGGCAAATCATTTCCGACGACTTTTTGCGCACGACCGTCGGGGCGCTCGCCTTTATTGCCTGCCTTATCGTGCTGGTGCTTTTATCTTTACTGATAGTCAACAAAATCTTAAAGCATATCAGCCCGCAAAAATCGATACACACGCTGTGCGACTGCGTTCTGCTTGCAATGAAGGATGCGGGGCTTATCGGCAAGGACGCCAAGCTGAACGTTGACGGCACCAAGTCGGGAATATTTATTATGGTCGAGCTGACCAACGCTTCGGTACACGACAAGCACGTTTTTCACAACGCGGTCAAGCAAATGTTGTCACCTATCGAAAGCCCGAGGTATCTGCTTATTCCGCGCGGAAAATTGGGCGGTCACCGCTATAGATGTGCTCTCGCCTGCCCCGACGTTCTGGGCACGAAAAAGGAATACGCCGATATGCTTGCGCGCAGGCTGGGGCGCTCGATTGGCAAAATGGATATGGTATATACCCGCACCAAGGAGGGGCGCAAGCTTATTATCAAGTGCCGCAGCAGCTCGTATATAACCTTGAACGACAGTGCGATAACCTACGGGTTCAGGTGAAATAAATAATAAAAAATAAATTGTGAAAAGCGGTTGTACGTGTTATACTTAAACCGTAGAATTTTTAAAACGGGTAACGATTATGAAAATTTGCGTTGTCGGGCTGGGACTTATAGGCGGCTCCATATGTATGGCGTTGAAGCGCGCGGGCTATAACGTAGACGGATACAACCGTTCGCAAGCCCCCGTGCAATTTGCGCTTGAACACGGCGTTATAGACGGCGTGGCGGAGGACTTCGGGGTGTACGACGTTACGTTCGTAGCCCTTCCGCCCAAGCCCACGTTGGACTTTATTTTAAACACGCGCTTTAAAAGCGGCGCGGTGGTTGCCGATATCTGCGGCGTTAAAAAGTTTATCGAGGACGGTGTTTACGCCGCCAAGCCGGATATAAAATATGTGGGCACGCACCCCATGGCGGGTAAGGAGGTTTCGGGTGTGGAAAACGCATGCGCCGACCTTTTCGACAGCGCGAGTATGGTGGTTACGCGCGGCTTATATACCGACGAAAGCGCTTTGTCGCTTATTAAATTGCTGACCAAGGATATGGGCTTTAAACGCATAGTCGAGTGCTCGGCGGACGTTCACGACAGGAAGATAGCTTATACCTCGCAGCTGGCGCACGTCGTTTCTAACTGTTACGTCAACGACAGGGAGATAGACGGTTGCTTAGGGTTTACGGGCGGCAGTTTTCAGGATATGACGCGCATTGCGGGTGTGGACGAAAACGTGTGGGCGGAGCTGTATCTAAATAACGCGGATAACCTTTTAACCAGCGTTAAAAATCTGCACGCGTCCCTCGGTAAATTTATTGCCGCGCTGGAGAGCGCTAAGGACAGCGGCAATTCTTCCGTGGTAAGGGATAATCTGAGCGTGGGTGCGCAGGCTTACCGCAACGGCAAGGCGAACAATTTTACTGGCGACGGCATAAGCGTGACCGAGTTGAAGTGAGGACGGTATGAAATACTCGCTTGAAATTATTCAATCTGCCGACGGCGAAAAGAGCGTGGTTGCGGTGGACGCCGAGGGCGTTTTGGAAAGCGGTATATTGAGCCTTGAATATAGCTTTGACGGCGCGCGTTATGCGCTGAAAATTTCTGAGCGCGCAATGGAGCAGACGCGCACCGGTAATATAAATCTGCAAATGGCGTTCGTTGCGGGCGAAAGGACGGAGTGCCGCATTTCCGACGGACAAAACGGCGGCTCGTTTTCTGTCTTTACCGAGGAATATGAC
>JAIDIR010000121.1 GCA_029052615.1 Clostridia bacterium
GTGTGACGCCGGCAATTTTTTTAACGTAACCGGACAAAGCCTATCCGCCGAATGTGACTTTTTGGATATAATTCTATTCCCGAGTGAAAGAAGTTATGCTAATTATGTAATTTTAGCAATAATATTGTCATAATCGTATATAGCGGGAGTTTTGTCAAAGAGATTTCACGCGAAAATTTTATTAAAATATTTGCCAACTTGAATACCGTTTGATATAATAGTATCGTGTTATTTTGCGGTTTCGGGGTGCGTTACCGTCCCCGGCGGGTTATAACCAAAGATAAAAAATCAACTTGTATATATTTTTTAAGGAGATAATTATGGCACTCACAAAAAATCAGAAAATACTTGACTTTGTCAAAGAGAGCGCGGACCTTGCGTGCCCCGACAATATCGTCTGGGTGGACGGCAGCCAGGCGCAGATTGACGAGCTGAGAAAACAGGCCGTCGTTTCGGGAGAATTGATTAAGCTCAATCAGTCCCTCCTCCCCGACTGCTACCTTCACAGAACCAAGGTGAACGACGTAGCGCGCGTTGAGGACAGGACCTTTATATGCACCAAGAACAAGGAGGACGCGGGTCCCATCAACTACTGGATGGACCCCAAGCAGGCTTACGAGCTCTGCGCCGAAATCGCGCGCGGCTCCATGAAGGGCAGAACGATGTACGTCATCCCCTACTCCATGGGCGTCGTAGGCAGCGACTTTGCAAAGTACGGCATCGAAGTTACCGACTCCATTTACGTCGTGCTGAACATGTGCATTATGACCAGAGTGGGCAAGAGCGTTTTGAAAGCTCTGGGCAAGAACGGCAGCTTTATAAAGGGCTTCCACGCAAAGTGCAACGTTGAAGCTGAAAACAGATACATAATGCACTTCCCCGAGGACAACGCCATTATTTCGGTCAACTCCGCATACGGCGGCAACGTGCTTTTGGGCAAAAAGTGCTTCGCACTCCGCATTGCTTCCTACCTGGGCAAGTACGAGGGCTGGATGGCTGAGCATATGCTTATCCTCGGCGTGACCTTCCCCGACGGCAGCAAGAAGTACGTTGCGGCGGCGTTCCCCTCCGCTTGCGGCAAGACCAACCTTGCAATGCTCATTCCCCCCAAGCACTACCTTGAAAAGGGATACAAAATCGAGTGCGTGGGCGACGACATTGCATGGATAAGAGTCGGCAAGGACGGCAGACTGTGGGCGGTCAACCCCGAAAACGGTTTCTTCGGCGTTGCTCCCGGCACGAACGAGCATTCCAACCCCAACGCACTTGCGGCAACCAAGCGCGGCACCATTTTCACCAACGTTGCGCTGAACACCGACGATATGACCGTTTGGTGGGAAGGACTTAACAAGAACCTGCCCGAGCACTGCATCGACTGGACGGGCAAGCCCTGGAGCCCCGCTAAGTTCGACAAGAAAGACAAGTCGACGTACGCGGCTCACCCCAATTCGAGATTTACCGCACCCGCAAGCAATTGCCCCTGCGTATCGCCCGACTTCAACTCTAAGGAAGGCGTGCCCCTTTCGGCAATCATTTTCGGCGGCAGACGCGCTTCCACCACTCCCCTCGTATATCAGTCGAGAGATTGGAACCACGGCGTATTTATCGGCTCGGCTATGTCCTCCGAAACGACCGCTGCGGCAACGGGCGCGGTAGGCGTACTCCGCCACGACCCCATGGCAATGAAGCCCTTCACCGGCTATCATATGGGCGATTACTTCCAGCACTGGATCGATATGGGCAAGGTCGTTAAGAACCCCCCGAAGATTTTCAACGTAAACTGGTTCAGAACGGACGCGGACGGCAACTTTATGTGGCCCGGCTTCGGCGACAACATGCGCGTTTTGGAATGGATTTTAAAGCGTTGCGACGGCACCGTGGACGCGGAAGAGACGGCTATCGGCTACGTTCCCAAGGCTGAGGATATCGACCTTACCGACCTCGATTACGAAATCACCGAAGGCAAGAAGTTCGGCATCGAGGAGCTTAAAGAAATCCTCGTTATCGACAAGGAAAAGTGGGCTAAGGAAGCCGAGGAAATCGAAGGCTACTATAACGGCACCATTAAGGACCGTATCCCCGCAGAGCTTACCGAGTGCCTTGAAACCTTAAAGAAGAACTGCGCGCCCGAACCCAAGAAGGCGGCAGAGCCCAAGGCTGAAACCGCAGAGCCTAAAAAGGCGGCAGCTCCCAAAAAGGCACCCGCGGAAAAGAAAGCGCCCGCAACCAAAAAAGCCGCAGAGCCCAAGAAGGCGCCCGCAGCAAAGAAAAAGCCCGAAACCAAGTAAGGTATAAATTTTAAGTAATAA
>JAIDIR010000122.1 GCA_029052615.1 Clostridia bacterium
AAGACGGCATTCGATATTCATGAGCGTCTCGTTTGCTCGGGATTTGTATAAGAGACAGACTTAAACGTATTGATAAGGGTTATTATGGATACGGGAACAGAGAAACAAATACGGTTGAGCAGTTTTATATTATCGAATTTTACTATATCTGTTCGGAAGAAAACGAAACTTTCTATTCCAAAGACGGCGTTTTATATTTGAAGAGTAACGACGAAAAGGCACAATTTGAGGTCGGTGGCGACCAGTAAGTAATTTAACTTTCATAACTTACTAAAATGAAAAAATTAATGATTTTAATCTGCGGGGTGGCGGCGCTTTTATGCGCCGCATTCTGCGGATGCGGCAAACAGATTACCGCCCAGGATATTTACACGCAATGTATCGATAACGTTGTGGAAGTAAAGGCGGTGACCGAGGGCGTGGGCGAAAGCTTCGGCACGGCGGAAATTATTTCGACGGACGGCACACTCGTCACTAACGCGCACGTAGTAACTTACACAAGGCTTAACGCCGTAAACACTTTTGAAGAATATTTTATCCGCTTTTCCAACGAGGAGGATTACCGCGCGGTCACGCTTGAAAAGTACGATTCCGAAAAGGATATCGCGCTTTTGAAAATGAGCGATACCGCAGGGCTTGACTTAAAGCCAGTTAAGACGGGCAATTCCGAAAGCTTGAAGGCGGGCGAAGAGGTTTACGCCGTGGGCAACGCTTCCAACTACGGCATAGGCATATTCAAGGGGATAGTAAGTATTCCGCTTATAAACGTGGTTCTGGACGGCGTGACGAGGAGCGTTATTCAAAGCGATTTGACGATAGCCGCAGGCAACTCGGGCGGTGCGCTGTTAAACGCGCGCGGCGAGCTTGTGGGCATAACGACCTTCCGCACGAAAGACAATTCGGGCAACGTTATTTACGGCATAGTGTACAGCATACCTATAAATATAGTTCTCGAATTCATAAATGCAGTTGAATAAAAAAGTAAGCCGCGCGGCAATCGAGCCGCGCGGCTCTTTTAATAAAAATAAAATTTTTATCATTCTTTCACCAAATGAGGGCTTAAAAACCTTGTTAATTTTTCGCGCGTTTGCTATAATTTTTAGGAAATGCTTGCGGGCGTTATTCACTTTTTAAGGTGCTTTTATGGAAGAGCTGACTACTAAGGTCGAAAACGGCGGAGATAACGTAACGGAGGGCGCAACTGCCGCGCTCCCCGATTTTGCCGTTACGATGGACAGGGTCGGCTTTTCTTATGCCGACGGACAGCCCAACGCGGTAAACGGCGTTTCGCTGGAAGTTAAGCGCGGCGAATTTCTTGCCGTGCTCGGTCACAACGGAAGCGGCAAGTCTACGCTTGCGCGGCTTATATGCGGACTTTTAACCGCCGACGTCGGCAGAATAAGCGTGTGGGGCTACGACCCCGCCGCCAAGGACCAGCTTGGCGAAGTGCGCGCGCACGCGGGCGTGGTTTTCCAAAATCCCGATAACCAGATGGTGGCTTCCATCGTCGAGGACGATATTGCTTTCGGTCCCGAAAATCTGGGCGTTCCGCGCGACGAAATAGGCGAAAGGATAAGCTGGGCGCTTGCCGCCGTCGGTATGCAGGAGTACAGGCACTCCACCCCGACCAGACTTTCGGGCGGACAGAAACAGCGCATTGCGGTTGCGGGCGTGCTGGCAATCAAGCCCGACGTTTTGATTTTAGACGAAAGCACGGCAATGCTTGACCCGCGCGGCAGAAGGGAGGTGACCGAGGTTGCCGCCCGCCTGAACAAAGAAGAGGGTATGACCGTCATTTTAATCACGCACTTTATGGAGGAGGCTCTGCTTGCCGACCGCGCGGTTATTATGAACAGGGGCGAAATTGTTGCGTGCGGTGCACCGCAGGAAATTTTCGAGCGCGGAGAGCAGCTTGAAACCTACAATCTGTGCCTGCCCGAGATAGGCGAAATCTGCAATAAAATCAAGGCGGCGGGCATTGATATTCCCACCTGTCTGCGCCCCGCCGAGCTTGCCGCAGAGCTTAAAAAGCAGGCGGATATACGCGGCTTTAATCCCCGCCCGTCCGCGCAGACGGACGACGCGCCCGACGAAAATCAAGCGCGCGAGTGGGATATTGATATAAGCAATTTAACTTACACGTATTCGGCAAAATCGCCCTTTGCAACCCAGGCGTTAAAGGGCGTAAATCTGCACATATCCGAGGGCGAATTTTTCGGAATTATAGGTCACACGGGCAGCGGCAAGTCAACGCTCGTTCAGCATCTTAACGCGCTTATCAAACTGCCTCAGGCGCAGAAGCATTATAAAAAACCCAAGGTCAGAAAGGGGCAGACGCCCCCGCCCGAAAGCTCGCTTGTAATCGGCAAGTACGACCTTTCCAAAAGGAAGTGCGACTGGCGCAATCTGCGCGCCGACGTCGGCATGGTCTTTCAGTATCCCGAATATCAGCTGTTTGCCGAAACGGTGTTTGCCGACGTTGCTTTCGGCTTGAAAAATTTCCGCCCCGGACTTTCGAAAGAGGAGGTTGCGCAGGCGGTCAAGGAAAGTCTGGAAGCGGTCGGTCTGAACTACGACGAGGTACAGGACAAGTCGCCCTTCGACCTGTCGGGCGGTCAGAAAAGGCGCGTGGCAATCGCGGGCGTAATAGTGACCAAGCCCAAAATTTTAGTGCTGGACGAACCCGCGGCGGGGCTGGACCCCCTCGGCAAAAGGGAGATTATGAAGCTGCTTCATTCGCTTCACGGCGACTGGTGCAAGACGGTAATAATCGTTTCCCACGATATGGACGAAATAGCCGAAAATTGCACGCGCGCCTGCGTCGTTTCTAACGGTCGGATAGTCGCGTGCGACAAGCCTGCGGGGCTGTTCAAAAGGGCGGAGGAGCTACAGGCTTTGGGGCTGGACGTGCCCGTTACCGCCAAGATATGTGCGGAGCTTTCGGCTCTTGGACTTGATTTGGAGTGTGATTTCACGTCGCGCGATTTTGCCGCGGCGGTGATTTCCGCGCTCGGGGGAGGCGGCAATGCTTAACGACGTAACCTTCGGGCAATACTATCCCACCAAGTCATTCGTGCACAGGCTCGACCCCCGCGTAAAACTGCTGTTTTTGATAGCGTATATCGTAATGCTTTTCGTCGCAAATTCGTTTTACGGACTTGCGCTTTGCGGCTTGATTTTGGTAATCGCAACCATAGCCGCGCGCGTGCCCGTCGGGTCGGTTCTGCGCTCGGTCAAGGGCGTAATTTTCATACTCGCATTCACGTCGCTTCTTAATATTTTCTTCCACGGCGGCAACAACCTGCTGTGGCAGTGGCGCTTCATTCATATCTATTTAGAGGGCATAATATTCGCGGTCTTTCTGACCTTCCGCCTGTTTTTCCTGGTTATGGGCTCGGCGCTTTTAACGCTGACGACTACGCCCGTCAACCTTACCGACGGACTGGAAAGTCTTTTATTTCCGCTGACTTTAATTAAAATTCCCGTGCACGTTTTAGCGCTGATAATGTCCATCGCGCTCAGGTTTATTCCCACGCTTATGGACGAAACCAACCGCATAATTTCCGCGCAGAAGGCAAGGGGCGCAAGCTTCGATACGGGCAACATTTTCAAGCGCGTCAAGGCAATCGTCCCCGTGCTTATTCCGCTGCTCATCAGCGCGTTCCGCAGGGCGGAGGAGCTGGGCGACGCAATGGACGTCCGTTGCTATTCCAGCGGCAAAAAGCGCACTAAATACAAAAAACTGAAATTCACGGGGCGGGACGTCGTTGCGGTTATTTTCGCCGCGGTAATGATAGCCGGCGTAATTCTTTTCAATATTTACGGCTATCGGATATACCCCCAAATCTATCAGTATCTGGTGATATCGTGAGGTACGTTCTTTCGGTTGCCTACGACGGCACGCATTTCAACGGCTGGCAGGTGCAAAGCAACGGGCGCACCGTGCAGGCAGAGCTTAACGAGGCGGTATTTAAGGCGTTCGGCGAAAGGGCTGTCGTCACCGCAAGCGGCAGGACGGACGCGGGCGTTCACGCCTTAAATCAGGTTTGCCACGTCGATTTGTCGGCGGATATTGCGGGGGAAAAACTTGCCGACGCGCTCAACTGCCGTCTGCCGCAGGACGTCAGCGTTCTTAAATCGGCTGCCGCGCCCCAAGGCTTCGACGCCAACCGCTCGGCAAAGAAAAAGACCTATTGCTACAATCTGTATTTCGCGCCGCGCCGCAATCCGCTTTGCGACAGATACGCCGTTTGGATTAAGGGAAAAGCGGACATAAATAAGATGAAGGATGCCGCCGCGTACTTTACGGGCGAGCACGACTTTGCGGCATACTGTGCAAGCGGCTCGCAGGTCAAAACGACGGTGAGGACGGTGTACTCCGTCGATATAATTTCCGAGGGTGGTTTCGTAAAGATAGAGGTGTGCGGCAACGGATTTTTGTATAATATGGTGCGCACCCTCGTCGGCACGGTGCTGTGGTATTCGTCGGGCAAGCTGGGCGCGGAAGATATTGCCGCCTCGCTGAGCGAATGCGACCGCAACCGCGTGGGCAAGACCATGCCCGCCAAGGGGCTGGTTTTAAAGAGCGTCGATTACGGCGCGGAGCTGTTCGGTCTTTAATTTCACGCGCTTTTCACACAACCGTTTTAATCTTTATACACACGGCGAATAAAATAAATAGGTAAACCCAAGAGAGGTTTTATTATGGAATTTTTCGAAACGGCAGACCTTGCCGAATTATTGTTCTTCACCGACGTCTACAAGCGCTATATGTGGGCGTATCTGCTCATAGCCGGGCTGGTGTTCGCAATACTTTACGTTTTCAAGGCGGTTGCCCTTTTCACCATTGCCAGAAGGGAGGGCTATAAGAACAGCTGGATGGCTTTCGTTCCGCTCGTCAACACGTATTATATCGGCGTGGTGTCGGATAAGAACAGAATTTACGGAGCAAAGCCCAAGTATATTTCGCTTGCGGCGGCTCTTCTGGAAACGGCGTACGTCGCGTTGGGCGTACTTTATTACGTAGCTAAATTTATTATTTTCAAGGGCGGATACGCCGCGCCCGAATACAGCACCTTCGTGCTTGCGGGCGGCACGACTATGGAAATACCCAACGGCAACTATACCCCTGTCAACCTTCCCGAAAGTCTGGACTGGGCGTGGTGGGTGTTAAGCCATTTGCAGGACTATATAATGTACTGGGTTCAGCTCGCCTTAATCATTTTAAACGTGTTCCTGCTTATAAGTTTCTTCCGCACTTACGCTTCGTCAAGATATCTGCTGTTTTCCATACTGTGCGTAATTTTCCCCGTCACGGGAATTATTATGTTCGCGGTAAGGAACAACAGGGGCAGGAACTATATGGAGTATATAAAGGAACAGCAGCAGCGCCAGTACCGCATGTATCAGGAATATATGCGTAACGGTCAGGGCGGTCCCTACGGACAGGGCGGCAGCTATTACGGCGGCAACGCCGACCCCTACGCGCAGCAGCGGCAGAACACTCCCCCCGACGACCCTTTCGGCGGTCTGGGAGCTTCGGGCGGCTCGTCCCAAAGCGGCGGTGAAGGCGGCGGCGCCGACCCCTTTGACGATTTGAAAAACTGAAATAAAATTTTGTAGAGCGGGAGTGTAAATTCCCGCTTTTGTATTGCAAATTTTTATGCGGCGTGCTATAATCTAGGTATAAGAAATTTTTATGGTTAAATGAATTTGAAATATGGCAGAGGTATTGATTTCGGCGATAAGCACGCCCCCGGGAGTGGGCGGCGTGGCAATAGTAAGGGTGAGCGGTCAAGGCGCGCTTTGCCTTGCGGAAAAAATGTTTGCACCGTCGGGCAAAACGGCGGTTAAAGATTTTGCGCCCAACTATATGTACACGGGAAATATTCTTTGCGACGGCTTTTCCGATTACGGAATGTGCGTGTATTTCAAGGCGCCCAAAAGCTACACGGGGGAGGACGTCGTGGAGTTTCACTGTCACGGCGGTACCGAGATTGCGCGCGGCGTTTTAAAGGCAACGCTTGCCGCGGGCGCGCGGTCTGCCGGGCGCGGAGAGTTTACCAAGCGCGCGTTCATAAACGGCAAACTTTCGCTGTCGTCGGCGGAGGGCGTTATTGATATGATTAACGCCGAAAGCCTTGCCGAGGTGCGCGCGGGCGGTTTACTGTACTCCGAAAAGCTGACCGGCGAGGTCAAAAAAATTCAGTCCTCGCTTACCGATATTTTAGCGGGCATCGCCGCCGACACCGACTATCCCGAGGAGGATATAGATAAGTGCGAGCTTGCCTCGCTTTCAACCGATTTGCAGGGCATATGTACCGCTCTTGACGACTTAATTGCGGCATATTCGGGGGGTAAACTCATAAAAAGCGGCGTTTCGGTCGCAATTTGCGGCGCGCCCAACGTCGGCAAGTCTTCGCTTTTAAACGCGCTTTTAGGCTACGATAAGGCTATCGTTTCACCCGTTGCGGGCACCACGCGCGACGCGGTAGAGGGCACTATAATAATCGACGGCGTCAAGTATCATTTGACCGATACGGCTGGCATAAGAGAGCAGGCGGGCGACATAGAAAGTATTGGAATCGAGCGCGCAAAACGCGCTGTCAACACCGCTGACGTCGTCGTGTGCGTTTCGGACTGCGCCGACTTTTGCGCGGCTGACGGAGTGCAGGAGGACAGGCTTTTAAAGGTCTTTTCCAAGGCGGACGGGGGTAAACCGTTCGGCGGTTACGACGTGGCGATTTCCTCGCTGACGGGCGCGGGGCTGGAAGATTTGAAATCAAAGCTCGCGGCTAAGGCGACGGGCGGCAGGTCGCTGGACAACGCTTACGTTATAGAGGAAAGACACTATTCCGCGTTGAAGCGCGCAAGGGAAAAGCTTGCCGCGGCGGTTGCGGGAATGCAAAGCTTTCCTTTGGATATAATCTCTCTCGATATAAGAGAGGGGTGGCGCATACTCGGCGAAATCACGGGCGAGACCGCCGACGAGGAAATTATAAACACGGTATTCGCAAAGTTTTGCGTAGGCAAATAAGGAGTGTGACAAAATGGTTAATCTCGAATTGTACAGGGTGTTTTATACCGTTGCAAAATTCGGCAGTTCAACGCGCGCGGCGGAGGAGCTTTTCATCTCCCAGCCCGCCGTTTCGCAGGCAATAAAGCAGCTTGAAAACCAGCTCGGCACGACGCTTTTCAACCGCACGCATATGGGAATGGAGCTTTCCACTCAGGGCGGCAAGCTGATATTCAAGCAGGTGGAGGAAGCGCTCAGACTTTTGGACGACGCCGAAAGCAAGCTTTTAGAGCTTAAGACTACCGCAACCGGCACCATAAGAATAGGCGCAACCGACGCAATTTTTTCGCATATTCTCGCCGATAAAATAGTGGCGTACAATATCAAATACCCCGCGGTCAAGCTGGAGCTTTTAACGGGTACCACGCCCGAAACGCTTGAACAGCTTAAAGAGGGTAAGTGCGACGTCGGCTTTATAAACCTGCCCGTCGACGACAAGGACGTCAACTTTACGGGCACGGTCGCGCACCTTTCGGACGTTTTCGTAGCAGGCGGAAAATTCGAACATCTCAAGGGCAAAAAGGTCAACCTTGCGGACTTGCAGGGCTATCCCCTTTTAATGATAGAAAGCAACACCATTGCGCGCCGCGCATTGTCCGCGTACACGCAGACGCTCGGCATACAGCTGCACCCCGACATAGAGGTGGAGAACTGGGATCTGATGATGAAGTTCGCAAGCAGCGGCATGGGCATAGGCTGCGTTCCGCGCGAATACGCCGCGCCCCTTCTGGAAAGCGGAGAGCTGTTCGAGGTGGACGTCGTGCCCCATCTGCCCGTACGTGGCGTGGGCATAGCGCTCCCCAAAAATACCCCCGTGCAGTACGCGCTTAAAGAATTCATATCAATGTTTTAAGCGGAGTGGTTCAAATGAAAAACAAATATAAAAAAATACTTTTAATAGCCGGCATTGCGGTTTTTATTATCGGTTTATGCGTAAGCATCGGCTTTAATATTTATCAGGCGTATTTCGGCTGGGACAGTTATTTGCAGGACACCGACGAAATTTATATTATGGAAGCGGGAATCATAAGCAATAATCTGGAATTTAAGGAAGGCACGGACTACGAATTGCAATACGACTTTTCGCACGAAAATTATCAGACGCTGAAAAGTAAGTATAAGCTGGAAAGCACCGCAAAGCAGGGAACGGAATTTGAAAGAGCCTTGCGGCTTATGGACGAATACGCTCCCCGCTTAACGCACAAAAGCAATTACGACAACAGCACCAACTTAAGTGCGTTGGACCTGTTGGAATACAGCTTGAATAATAAAAATCACGGCATAAACTGCAGGGCAAAGGCGCAGATATTAAACGAGATGTGTTTGTCGCTGGGCATTTATGCACGCAAAGTCTGGATAATGCCCTATTCCAAATACGACGGCGACTGTCACGTCGTAAACGAGGTTTGGGATAGCTCTTTAAATAAATGGGTTATGCTCGATATTACCAATAACGAATATTGGGTGGACGAAAACAACACGCCGTTGTCAGTTCTGGAAATAAGAAGCAAAGCCGCGTTGAAAGAATTCTGCACGCCCGTGGAGGCAGGCGATAAAACGGGCAACCTGCAGAAGCTGAAAGATAAGAATATCGGCGATTTCATTTATATCGTTAAAAATATGGTTTATATGGAATACTGCACCGAATACACGGTTGGCGAAAGTAAAGAGTTTTATTTGCTGATGCCGCAAAATATTCCGTCAAAATATGAATTGATAATCTCGAAAAATTCTATCGAGCGTTGTCCGGTAAAATAAGCGGATAAATTA
>JAIDIR010000123.1 GCA_029052615.1 Clostridia bacterium
CAACCACCTACCACCCCTCGCCATGATCCAATGTCATGACTCCCAAGATATCCCCCCGTAAACACCCCCCCCCCCCCCCCCCCAAGCACTTTTAAGAAATAAGCAAAGCGCAGTTAAAAAGGCTTTGCTTTATATACTCACGCCCATATTCTGTGCCGCACTGTGTGTAGGCGCAGTTTTTTCGTTTTTAAAAGCCGATAGGGGAGTAAACGCAACGGCGGCAACCGCTTCCCACGGCGCATATCTCGATTTGAGTGGCGGAACAAAATTTTTAACCGCTTTCAGCGGCGCGCAGAATGAAAATCTGTATCTCGGCGGTTACGACGGCAAACCCGTAAAGTGGCGCGTGCTTTCAAAAGAGGATTCGAAATACGGCGCAAGCAATACTTTGCTGTTATTTTCAGACAGTACGCTGGGTGAAGTTGCTTTGAATGATATCACTACGGACGCATTTTACGGCACGAGTAAGCTACGCGCTTATTTAAACGGCGGCTATTATAATGATACCAAGACTACTTTAAACGGTTACATAGCTGATAACGCTTCGCTATCAAAAACCCTTTTCAGCGATATAAACGTTATGCCGCTAAGCACGGCAAAGGAGTTTTATACATACGAATGCGTGCGAGTAGGTATAACGCAAAGTGTAAGTAGCTACCCTATGCTTAGAACAACGGGTAATATTTTCGATAATAGTACGGTAGCAAGTAAATACAATAAGAATCTGATTTCCGCAAGGAACGTAAATACAAAAACAAAAGAAAGTAGTAACGTCAATTTTACTACATTATTTGATACTAATGATGGTATAAAAGAAACTATCAGGGGTGATATACTTTTTCCGCTGGACTATGACGATGTGATGAAAGCGGAATACGGCTTTGTCGGTCCAAACGGTGGTTATTTAGATCAACAGCAATTTGATATATTCAGAACGCAGGCTGATAATTATAAAAGTATCGGATATAAAGCCGGATATTTAAATTCTTGGGACGTTGGTAAATATTATCAACAACATCCTAGTGAAAAAGCAACTTGTGGTCTTACGTTTGACGGTGATTATGCTGTAAGCACTGTTGATACTTTAAATGCTACTGATAATAAGTTATATCATTTAAGGAATACTTTTGTATCGTTTGTTGCCACCGATGCCGACAGAAGCGGATGCTTGATTGTTTGTAATAATAATATTGACTTTTATGTGAGCTGCGGTACAGATGCTTCATGCGCCCGCCCCGCAAGCGTTTTGGATATGTCCAAAATCGGCTATATAACTCCTGCAAGTTTAGGCGCAAGTTTTGCCTCGGCAAGCGCGTTTACTACCGATAAGCCCGAATATAAGCTTTTCCTTAAAGACGCTCAAATGGGCGATAACAGCAAAAAAGCAAATGCCCTCTATTCGATTTCGGGCAATACGCTTAAACTTTCCTACAACAATCCCACGGGCAAGAGCTCGGGTAAGCTTGTAATGCTGCTTTCGGATAAAACCAAGTCGGACGGTTCGGTGGCTTATCAGGCGGCAAAGGCAATAAGCGCCTCGGCAACGGCAGACCACTACGTAACAGAATCCTTTACTCTGCCCTCTGGCATCGATATGAGTAACTACAACGTTTCCGTATTGTTCACTTCGGATACGAGCGGTAACTATACGGATAACGGCGCAAACGCAACCGAAACGATAATCGCATCCTACACCGTATCCAACGGCATTCCCGCTCCGCAGGATATAAACGGTCTGGAATACGACGGCAAATGCAAGTGGATAGGAAGCCTCGGCGACAAGGCTCCCGACTGGGTAATCACGGACATATACTGCAATTCCTCGTATATGACGGTTGAAAAGATTATGTACACGGGCGTAGGCGAGGACGCCGAGGAAGAGGACGTTACCGACAGCGGCACGAGCGCTATAGTCAACGCGGGCAAGTACGTTATAACTATGAAGCTTGCAAGCGGACAGACGTGGAGCGGCACCGACCCGACTGACGATAAGACCTTTACTATAAACGTCGGGCAAAAGAAATCGACAGTCAAGCCGAAAAAGAAGGACGGCGAACCCGAGAAGATACCGTTCGACAGCGAAGGACTGCCCGAGCTTATTCAGGACGAGGGCGGAACCGCCGGTACGTTTACCTGGGACGAGGGCGAGGAAGCAACCGCAGGCACCAAAAAGTACAAGTGGACCTTCACGCCCGAGTCGGACAACTACACCACCGAACACGGCGAAATGGAGTTGACTTACATAGGGCGCGAAATGACGGGTATTTCCGCAACGTTTGACACGGAAAAAGCCGCGACAACGCCCATATATACCAGTACTTCGGACGATCTTTTAAAGACTTATATAGTCGTTACGGCTACGTATTCGGACGGAAAATCTGGCACGATAACAACTTATAAGTTTGAAATAGACACGATTGACGGCAAGCTGGAAGAGGGCGACAACACGCTTATAATAACGACCAACGACGATTCGCAGACCTGCGAGTTGACAATACCCGACGTTATTGCCGTAGTCGTTGACAAGATAAATTCGGTCACGCTGGAAACAAAGGAATTCACCTATCCAGTGACTGCCGACGACATCAAGGAAAAGATAACTGCCGTAAACGTGCACTGGAACGACAACAAGTCGGGCAAGATGGAAGATTTAACCGACGTCACCGTTTCGGGTACGCTTAACGCGGCAAATAAGGTCACGATAACCATAGGCATCGACGGAACAGAACTTACCAAGACGGTAGATATTAAAATCAATCAGGGAGAGTACAAGATTGACGAGGACTTGTTCAAGGACAAGAGCGCGACGTATACGGGCTCTGCGTTCGACCCCGAAGGCTGGATAGACGAGGATGAACTGCCCGAAGGCGTAACCGTTACTTATACCTGCGACGACTGGGTATCGCTGGGCGAACACACCGTTACGGCAAAATTCTCGCATACCAACGCCAACTATAAGGCTATTGGGGATATGACCGCAAAGCTGACTATAAGCAACAAGCCCGCGCACGATATGACGGGTACGGAGTTCAAGCCCGAAGCGGGCGGCGGACTTACCTCGGACGGCAAGGGCGGTTATACCGGCACTTACAGCCCCGACGGCGGCTACGATATCAGCATAGACCCCGACACGTTGCCCGACGGCGTTACTATCAAGGATACGACCATAAAGAAAAAGAATCCCGAAACTCAGGAGTGGGAGCCCGTTGACAAGATAGACGGCGCGGGCGAGTACAAGGTTGACGTAACCTTTGACGGCGGCGACGATTATCAGGATGTTGAAGGTATGAGCACTACTGTTACTATCGCCAAGGGCACGCACGATATGGACGGCGCAACCATCACGCCTACGGGCGAAAGCACAAGCGGCGGCTTGAAGCCTGCGGCAAACGGCGGATATACCGGCACCTACAACCCCGACGGCGGCTTCGTGCTGGATGTCGATACCGAAAGCCTGCCCGACGGCGTTACGCCCAAGGCGCCCGTTTACAAGAAGTACACGGGTAAGGGCAAGCCCGAATTCAAGGCTGACGGCACTCCTAAGGACCCCACCAAGTGGGAGCCCGTTTCGGAAATAAGCGGCGCGGGTGATTACATTGTCGAAGTCGGCTTCGATTACGACGAGGACAATTACGAGGAAATCAAGCCCGTCAGCGCGGTAGTAAATATCGCAAAGGCTGACGTGGAAATTCCCGAGGATACGTTTAAGGGTGGCACCGTTCTCAGCGACGGCTCCGCGCACAAGGTTGAAGTCAAAGAACTTCCCGAAGGCGTTAAGTCTGTCGTATACGAGTACGTTGACAAGAACGGCAAGACGGTTAAAACGAGCACGCCTCCCGAATTTACCGACCCCGGCGACTACGTCGTTAAGGCGTATTTCGAGCCCGAGGACGCGGACAACTACAACGAAATAGAGCCCGTTGAAATCACTTTGAAAATCAGCGACGCGGTTGTGGAAAGCATTTCCGCAAAGGTGGAGGACGGCGCGGCGTTTAATACCGCAAATACTCTGGACGAGTTGAAAGCTAAACTGACCGCCGAAATAGAATACAACAACGGCAAGAAGGAAAGCGTTAAAGTTGCAGATTTGGAAATTACTTGCGACAAGCTTCGCGACGGCAACAAGTTCAAGGCAGGTCCCGTAAGCGTTACCGTCAAGTATACGGACGAGTTAGGCAACGAGGTTTCTACTGTAGTCAATATTACGGTGCAGAAGGTCAAGGTTGCTCTGCCTACGTTCAAGGGCGGGCTTGGCTATACCGGCTTTACGGTAAAACCTTCCGCTGAAAACTTTAACGGCTATGATAACGTGTTGATGACATTCGTCACCGACAAGCTGCAGAGCGGTTTGGCGGTTGGCACATATAAGGCAGTGTTTGCTCTGAACGACTACGAAAATTACGAGTGGGCTACGACAACTACCGTGAGCAAAAAAGTGTTTGCCGCGGTGGTATACGACGGCGAAGTCACGCTTCTTGCAAACGAAGTAGCGGTTGACTGGAACATAGCAAGGGCGGTACTTACCGCGACCAGGAAGGACGGCGCGCTTCCCGTATTTGCAAGTGAAAGCTATATAGGCGCATTTGCGGACGTAGTAACCCTGAAGTACTATAAGGACGAAGCTTGCACGGAGGAAGTTCCTGCGGAAGAGCTTAAGTACGAAACGCAATACTACGTAAAGGCGGAGCTTCTCGACACCGAAAACTTTGAACTCGACAGCAGTGCGGCGCAGTACACCGTAAAATCGTTCGGTTATACGACCCCTGCAAAGGAGCTTACCGGCTTCGAAAAGGTGCTGGCTGTATTAAAGGCAAACTGGCTGTGGATAGTTATCGCGGTCGTTGCGTTAATACTTCTCATACTTATAATCGCACTTGCGGTACGTTCTTCCAAGAAAAAGCGTGAGCGTGAAGAGCGCAGACTTGCCGAGGAAAAGGCGGAGCGCGAGCGCAAGGAAGAAGAACGCGAACGCAGGGAAGAGGAGCGCAGACAGCGCGAGGAAGAGCGCAGGCGCGAGGAACGCGAGGAGCGTATGGCGGCGCGCATGGCTCAGCCTCAGATGATGATGTCGCAGATGCCTATGCAACAGTCTATGCCTCAATCCGCACCTCAGGTACAGGCGGCGGCACAGCCCATGGCGGCGGGCGGCGGCTCGATAAGCGAGGCAATGTTTATGCAGATGCAGGCTGAATTCGCCACCATGAAGGCGGAACAGGCGGCGATGAGGGCGGAGCAGACCGCAAGGGCGCTTACCGAACAGCAGATTGCTCAGGCAAAAACCGATATGCAGCTTGCGAATATTTTTAACCGCTTGGGCGGCGAACAGACCGTGCAGGGCGGCGTTGGCGGCGTTTCTATGCAGGCGCTGACCGAGCTTGTCGAGGCAACCGTTAAAAAGGTGATGGCGGGCGAAAAGTCTGCGGCGCAGCCCGCAGCGCCCGAAGGCGCGGCGCCCGCAGCGACGCAGGTGCCTCCCGACGCGGTTATGACTACGGTGACTACAACCAAGATTGACACGACCAAGAAGCCCGCGCAGAACGCGCAGGCGCAGGCTCCCGTGAGGACGGTGGTGCGCAACGTCGTGGCGCCTATGCCCGTCGACGACGGCAGGGTATTCGACGTGGGCGGCTTCTATAAGCCCGCCGACCCTATGACCGATATGGTAAACGGCGAGGACGAAAGTAAAGATTAAAAACGAGAGCCGCGCGGCAAGCTGCCGCGCGGCTCTTTCGCATGCTTGCAATTTTTTGCGCGGCGGTGTATAATGGGGCTATGGTTGAATTCGGCGAAAGAATTTATAATCTGAGAAGGAAGAGCGGCTTGTCGCAGGAGGAGTTTGCTATTAAGCTGGGCGTGTCGCGCCAGGCGGTTTCCAAGTGGGAGACGGGGCAGAGCGTTCCGGACTCCGAAAAGGCGGCGGCGATAGGCGCGTATTTCGGCGTTAGCCTTGACTGGCTGATTAACGGCACGGAAACGGCGGAGCCCGTCGCACAACCCGTCGCTGAGTCTGAAAAGCAGCCCGCAGTCGTGCCCGAAGCTTCCGAAGTCAAGCCCGTAAAAAAGAAGTCGGGCGTGGTCAGGGCACTTATAATCGCGGGCATAATCACGCTTGCGTTTATCGGCGTCAACGCGCTTTCGGCGTTTATATTCATGCTTGCCGTAATGAAGTCGGCAAACCTTGCGGACCCTTCGACCTTCTATATGCTTTTGATAGTGGTGCCGGGGTGGGCGGTTACGTTTTTGATAGCGTTTATCGTCAGCGTGATTGTAATCAAAAAAAGAGCAAAAAGAAATAAAAATAAACCGCCGCAATAGGCGGTTTTTTAATTTGCAAGGTTAAGTTGACAGATTGTAAAGCGGCGTTGCTTGTATTTTATTTTTGCACATAATAAAATTATAGTAATTAAACTATACTGCTTTATGAGGTAATTATGGAGAGAAAATTTTTAGCGTGTGCACTGGCTTTAACGGCGGTGACATCGGCGGCGGCTTTTGCAGGGTGCGGACTTTTCGGCGGCGGGAAGGGTGACGGTGACGGCAAGACCGTCAATCAGGACAATATGCGTTTCGAGCTTAAGGACGACGATACGTACGAGCTTGCGCGCTACGAATACGCGGACCTGCGCGACGGATACGACGCGGACGACAACTTCGTGGCGGGGTATAAAGGCGAAGGCGAAACGGTTACCGTTCCCGACACGGTGAACGGCAAGGCGGTGACCTCGGTTAAAGTGTATGCGTTCAGCGGTACGGGCGTAAAGAGCGTGACTCTGCCCGATGCGGTTACCGTGCTGCCCGACAGAATATTCGAAGGCTGCGCGCTTTTGCAGACGGTCAATACGTCCACCGTTACGACGATAGGTAAAACGGCGTTCAGCGATTGCACGAGCCTTGCAAGCATTGCGTTTGAAAGCGGGCTGACCGAAATAGGCGAACGCGCTTTCGAAGGCTGCTCCGCGCTTGCAACTTTGACCCTGCCCGACACGGTTAAAACGATAGGCGCAAACTGCTTCTACGGTTGCGCTTTCGAAAGTGTTAACACCGCGGGTGTGGAGGCGCTGGGCAACTTGGCGTTTTATAATTGCGCAAACGTCGTTTCGTTTAATCTGCCCAATATCGTAACTATCGGGGAGCGCGCTTTCGGCGGCTGTGAAAAGCTGACCGAAATGACGATTGGCAATAGGCTTGAATCGTGCGCGGCGGACCTTAACGAGCTGACCAAAATCAGCATAGACAGCCCCATTAGGGATAAAACGTTTCAGTGGGCGAAAAAGCTTACCGACGTGACGCTGGGCGAGGGCGTGACTTCCATAGGCGAAATGGCGTTCGGCTATTGCTTTGCGTTAAAGAATATAACCCTGCCCGCAACGCTGACCGAAATAGGCGACCGGGCGTTCTGGGATAGCGGGCTGACGGCGGTTACCATCCCCGCTTCCGTAAAGACGGTGGGCGAGGAAGCCTTTTACGCCAGCCGGAGCCTTGCAAGCTTAACAATTGAAAACGGCGTTGAAAGCATTGGCGAGTCCGCGTTCAAGGAGACGGGAATAACCTCTCTTTCGCTGCCCGCTTCCGTTAAGACGGTGGGGAATAAAGCGTTTTCGGATTGTAACGACCTTAAAGAAATCACGCTTGCCGAGGGGCTGGAAACAATCGGCGACCTTGCGTTTGCAATCAAGGGCGCGGAAACGCTGGATATAGTTTTACCGTCCACGGTTAAGTCGATAGGCGGTGGCTGCTTCAATTACGGCGGTTGGGGCAACGACAAGGGCATTACGGCAAACAAAATTGTCATCAACGACACGGTTGAAACGGTGGGCGAAAATATTTTAAAGGACTGCAAGGTTAAGGAGCTTACCGTGCCCGCAAGCTACGGACACAACGCGTCAAATGTCGAAAAGCTTACGCTGTTCGGGGAGGGCGATATTCCCGCCTCCGCATACCAGTATTGCGCGGCTTTAAAGACTGTCAGTCTGGGCGCGGGAGTAAAGCGCATAGGCGCGTACGCGTTCAAAGGGCTTGAAAGCATAAATCTCAGCGGAGTTGAATACCTGGGCAACTATGCACTCGGCGACCTTTCCGCGCTCACCTACACGAGCAGCGAAAACGGCGTGAACTGCATTGATAACTGGGTAATATCTTCCGACTATTCCAACGGCGGCGCGACCAACCTCGATTTGAGCGGTTACACGGGCATATATAGCAACGCTTTTAAAAAGACGGAAACCAGCGATACTTCCGCGTTGACTACCGTTGCGCTGGTCGGCTCGCACGGAACTGCCAATTTAAAGTTTATTGGCGAGCGCGCTTTTGCGGAATCTGGAATAACGGCGGTGGAGGTGCCCGCAAGCCTGCAATCGTGGAACGGCGCGTTCAGGGAGTGCAGGGCGCTTTCGAACGTTGCAATTCAGAGCGGCGTGGAAAAAATTGCTGACAGTGCGTTCACCGACTGCACGGCGCTGGACGGTTTGAATTTTGCGGCGACGGACGTCGTTGAAATAGGAAATTCGGCGTTCAGCGGCTGCACGAATTTGCGGTTGATTACGCTCCCGAACGGCATTAAAAAGATAGGAAACGACGCGTTTTATTTCTGCACGGCGCTTATGACCGTCGACCTTAAAGGCACGGAGGAAATCGGAGAGCAAGCGTTTTACCGCTGCACGTCGCTGGGCAGCGTGACGATGGGCTCCGTAAAGATAATAGGTGACGGCGCGTTCACGTCGTGTACGTCGTTTACGGAATACGACCTGCCCGATTCCGTGACCGAAATAGGTTACAGTGCGCTTGGCTGTGCGGAGGTTATAAACTACGCGGGCACGCCCGAGCAGTGGTCGGCAATCGCCAAGGGCGGCAAGTACAATCACGA
>JAIDIR010000124.1 GCA_029052615.1 Clostridia bacterium
ATATAATACCAATTTATACATACAATGTCAACGGATTTAGGGCATATCCGCCGCATTTGTCAACAAAATCTATTACATTTCACCCTTTTTATCCCCGCAAAAAAGAAAAAAGCCGAACGCACAGTTCGGCTTTTTTAATTACTTTAAATATTAGTCACAATCAAACGTCGGCTTTGTTTTTTACTTTCATAAGCCTGATTACCGCGGCGCGCTCGTTTTCGTCCAGCTTGCTCTTGATATACTTAATGGTTTCTTCAAGCTGGGGTATCATTACGTATTCAAGCGCGTTTACGCGGCGCTTGTTGCGCTCGATTTCCTCCGCAAGCATACGCACCGTCTTTTCGGTTTCGGCAAGCGCAAGCATTTTGGGAAGCAGCGCGGCGGCTTTGGTAACCGAATAGTCCGCCTCACTCGTAATTTCGGGATAGGCGTAAGGCAGTCCGTCGGTGGTCTTTTCGTTGACAAGCCCTATTTTGGGAACTTCCACGCCCATAACGCTTTTAACGCCGCACTCCGCCTTGAGGGCAACCGACGGCATGGCAAAAGCCGTTTCGGCACGGTAAGCGGGCGTAACCGAACGCGCAACCGAAAACTGCCTTAAAGTTTCGGAAAGCTCCTTTTCCACTTCGTCCCTAAGGCGTTTGTTTTCTTTTATTATAAGCGAGAAGCGGCGCACCATTTCATCGGATTTATCCTTTAAAAGTTTGTGACCGCGTACCGCCGTTGTAAGCCGCGCTTTCAGCTTTTTAAGCTCCATACGCGTAGGGTTTACGTTAAGCCGTGCCAAATGGTTATCCCTCTGATTATTTCAAATACTTGTCTATATATGCCTGTCTGATACGTTTAAGCTCGGATACGGGCAGAATTTTCATAAGCTCCCAACCGATATCCAGCGTTTCTTCAACCGGTCTGTTCGCGTCGAAGCCCTGATTTATATACACCTTTTCAAAGTTTTCCGCAAACTTTGCGTACAGCTTATCGGTGTCGGAAAGAGCGGCTTCGCCCAGAATTGCGGCAAGCTCCTTGCTCTCCTTTCCGCTTGCGTACGCGGCGAAAAGCTGGTTCATGGTGTCGGCGTGGTCCTCGCGCGTCTTGCCCTTGCCTATGCCCTTGTCCTTAAGACGGGAAAGCGAAGGCAGAACGTCGATGGGCGGGTTTATGCCCTTTTTATACAAATCGCGCGAAAGCATTATTTGCCCCTCGGTGATGTAGCCCGTCAGGTCGGGTATGGGGTGGGTCTTGTCGTCCTCGGGCATGGTCAGAATGGGTATCTGCGTTATAGAGCCCTCGCACCCGCGTATTCTGCCCGCGCGCTCGTACATAGTCGCAAGGTCGGTATACAGATAGCCGGGGTAGCCGCGCCTGCCGGGAATTTCGCGCCGCGCCGCCGAAACTTCACGCAACGCCTCGGCGTAGTTGGTAATGTCGGTCATTATGACCAGAACGTGCATACCGCAGGTGAACGCCAGATATTCCGCACAGGTCAACGCCATACGCGGGGTTGAAATACGCTCTACCGCGGGGTCGTTTGCAAGGTTGCTGAACAGCACCGTCCTTTCGATTGCGCCCGTCTTTTTGAAGTCGTCAACGAAATACTGCGCTTCCTCGAAGGTAATACCTATCGCCGCAAACACGACCGCGAACTTGCTGTCCGTGCCGCGCACCTTTGCCTGCCTTGCTATCTGCGCGGCAAGCTCCGCGTGAGGAAGTCCGCTCATCGAGAATACGGGCAGTTTCTGTCCTCTTACCAGTGTGTTAAGTCCGTCAATCGCGGATATTCCCGTCTGAATAAATTCGTCGGGGTAGTCGCGCGCCGCAGGATTTATAGGCTCGCCGTTGATATCCAGCACCTTTTCGGGGATTACGGGCGCGCCGCCGTCGCGGGGGTTGCCCATACCGTCGAACACTCTGCCCAGCATATCGCGCGAGCACGCAAGTTGCTGGCTGTGCCCCGTAAAGCGCGCCTTTGCGTCCGAAATCTGCAAGCCCTGAGAGTTTTCGAAGAGCTGCACCACCGCCTTGTCGCGGTTGATTTCAAGCACCTTGCCGCGGCGGATAGTGCCGTCGTGACAGATAATATCCACAAGCTCGTTATAGGTTACGCCCTCAACGCCGTCGACCACCATCAAAGGTCCGACGACTTCTCGGATTGTCTTGTATTCCTTAAACATCGTCCTCTCCTCCCTGGCAAATAGCCTTGAATTCCGCACCCATAAGCTTCAAAATCTCGTCGAACTCCGAAAGGTTTTCTTCCTTGATATACTTGGAACGACCCAGCCTTTCCTTGCTCTTGCTTGCAAGTACGTCGTTAATGGACGCGAACGAAGCAACCGCTTCCCTTGCGCGCGTATCGAATTCGTAAATAAGCTTAAGCATTAAGAACTGCTTTTTCATAGACGTGTAGGTGTCTATTTCGTCAAACGCGTTCTGGTGCAGATAGTCCTCGCGGATAATCTTTGCGGTTTCCATCGTCAGCCTGTCTTTGGACGAGAGCGCGTCCATACCTACCAGCCTTACTATTTCGTTAAGCGCCGCCTCCTCCTGCAAGACCGTCATTATAAACTGGCGGTACTGCGCGTATTCCACGCTTACGTTTTCGTTGTACCAGTCGCGCATCTTGTCCGCGTAGAGCGAATAGCTTATAAGCCAGTCGATTGCGGGGAAATGGCGCTTATATGCAAGCGACGCCGAAAGTCCCCAGAACACTTTTACGATTCTTAAAGTTGCCTGCGAAACCGGCTCCGAAAGGTCGCCGCCCGGAGGGGAAACCGCGCCTATCGCGGTAACCGAGCCGACGCGCGGCGTCGAGCCCAAAAGCTTTACCATACCCGCACGCTCGTAGAACTCCGCAAGTCGGCTTGCAAGGTACGCGGGATATCCCTCGTCGCCGGGCATCTCCTCAAGACGTCCGCTCATTTCGCGCAGCGCCTCCGCCCAACGCGACGTTGAGTCCGCCATAATAGCCACGTTATAGCCCATATCGCGGAAATATTCCGCAATGGTTATACCCGTGTAAATCGAAGCCTCTCGCGCGGCGACGGGCATATCCGAAGTGTTGGCTATAAGGATAGTCCTCTTCATCAACGGCTCGCCCGTCTTGGGGTCGATAAGCTCGGGGAATTCGTTAAGAACGTCGGTCATTTCGTTTCCGCGTTCGCCGCAGCCTACGTATACGATAATATCCGCGTCCGCCCACTTTGCAAGCTGGTGCTGAACGACCGTCTTGCCGCTTCCGAAGGGACCGGGAACGGCGGCAACGCCGCCGCGCGCAACGGGGAACAGCGTGTCTATAACCCTCTGACCCGTAACCATGGGCTTATCGGGGGTAAGCTTTTCTTTGTACGGTCTGCCCTTTCTTACGGGCCATTTCCTCAGCATACTTACGGGTTTAACGCCCGCAGCCGTCCTTATAACCGCAACCGTATCGACTATGGTAAAATCTCCCTCTTCCACGGAAACGACCTTGCCGCTTATGCCGTTGGGGACCAATATTCTGTGTTCTACTATCTCCGTTTCCTGAACGACGCCCAGAACGTCGCCTTCCGAAACCTCGTCGCCCGCCTTTACGCGCGGCGAGAAACGCCACTTCTTTTCGCGGTCGAGATTGTTTACCGAAACGCCCCTCGATATACGCGAACCGTATTTGAAGAAGAGCGTGGTCAAAGGACGCTGGATACCGTCGAATATGCCCGACAGAAGTCCGGGAGCAAGCTCAACCGAAAGGGGCTCGCCCGTGGAAACGACGTCCTCGCCTGGACCTAAGCCCGACGTTTCCTCGTAAACCTGAATGGAAGCCTTATCGCCGCGCAGTTCTATGACCTCGCCGATAAGCTCCTTTTCGGAAACGTGCACGACGTCGTACATCTTGCAGTCCGCCATGCCCTCCGCTATTATCAAGGGACCGGAAATTTTTACTGTTTTGCCCATAAAAAACCTCAGTTATTAAATAAAATGTCTACGCCGAGGGCGCGTTCCATTGCATTTTTCAAAAGTTCCGTACCGTGCCCCGTGCTGCCGTTCTTTGAAGGTATGCTTAAAACCACGGGGTAAGGCTGCTCGTCAAACCTCTTTAAAAATTCGGTCAGCGGTTTTGCAAGCTCCTCGGTAAGAAAAATTATCTGATAATCCTTGGCGACCTTTCTTAAAACGTCGCGCGCCTTCGCCTCGTTTTCCGCAGAAAAGGTTGCAACGCCCGCAGCCCTGAAAACCATAATGCTGTCGCCGTCGCCTATGATTGCTATTTTACCTGTCATACTACACCTGTAACATTTACCCTATCGCGCGCAAACGGCGTTTGATTTCGCTATCCTTCATACCCGCCAGCAGGCACACGAAAAGTATTCTTACGTTCGCATTTTCGGCGCGGCGGCGGAATACGTAGTAAAGAAACGGCCGACTCTTTTGCAGCTCGTACTTCTTAGCGGTGAAGTATTCCGTTTCGTAGCTTTCGCAAATGCGTTCCGCCGCGGTCAGGGGAAGCCCCGCCGCCTTATCCGCAACGCACTTTTTTACAAACTCGTAATAGGGTGTGGACTTGAAAACCTTCAAAGCCTTTTCGGTATCCTCGCCGAAGAGCAGCGCAAGCTGTTTGTCGGAAATCTTTCCGCCCGCAACGTAACACTTTGCGGCGTACTCCTCCTCGGCAGAACGAAGCGCCGTAAGGATATTGGTCATATCCGCCTTAGTCGTTAAAAGCTTTTTCAACAGCCCGTTCCTTGCGCAAGTCTCGTGCAGATGAACGTACAGCGCCTTTTCGAATATAATGCCAATCTCCGCACCCGAAGCTTCCGTCTTGTTTTCCTCCGAAAACAGTTCGGCGGCTTGCTTTACCGCGTCGCCCAATACCTTACCCAAGGGCGCGTATTCGCCCGAATTCACGCTGCTTATAATCACCTCAACGGGAATAAGCCCCGCGGGGGCAAGCATATTTTCGGTATCGAGATTGAGATAGCGCGCCTTAACCGCCGCCTTTGCGTTGTGGAAATCGCGCGGCGACAACAGATAAGCCGCCTCCGCTTTCGACGGCGCATATTCGCGTATAAACGCGTCGATAGCCGCCTCGTCGGCGGAAACGAGCTTTTCGTACTCGTAAACGGACGCCGCTTCCGCACCCTTGCCGAAGCCGCTCTCCGAAACGACGCGCAAAGCCTCCTCCGCGCCCGAATCGCAGAGTTTGAATATCTTGTCGTTTAAAAGATATTTTTCTCTGGCGGCAATAACGCCGTTCGTGTACAATAAGTCCTTACTCATCTGATATACCGGTATTAAATATAACCGAAGCTATTTCCGCCTGCTTCTCTTCCCTGTCCGCCGCCAGTATCGCGCCGTAGGAAAGATTTTTATCGGATTTTTTTCCGCGAAGCATAAACCCGCCGTCAAGCGTGGCGTGCTTGGTTGAAACTTTAAGCTTCTTTTCCTTGATTATCGGAAGGGCGGAAACCGCCTGTGCATAGCGGAAATTATCCGCAAACACCAGCTCGTCACCCTCCTCCGCATGCTCGTCCAACAGCCGTTTGCAGAGGAACAGCGTGTCCCTTTCGCTCAAATTTAAAAGCTTTTCAAGCGCGCGGGCATACACCTTATCGATAACGCCGCGCTTTTCCGCAAGCAGAATTTTTGCACCGTCCAGCCTTGCGGCGGCAGCCTTTCCGTCGAAAATGCTTTCCGCCTTGGCTTTAACCTGCGCTTCGGTTCCCTGCCTGTTTCTTTCGGCTCTGGTGTTCGCCTCGGCAACGGTTGCCTTAGCCCTTTCCTCCGCTTCCGCAATAATTGCCCGCGCCTCTTCCTCGGCGTCGGAAATTATTCTTTCGACAATTGCCTGTTCACTCATAATTATCAAACAAGGGGAATTAACATTATAGAAATGATAAGTCCTAAAATTGCATAGAACTCTATCATTGCGGGATAGATGATAAGCTTACCGCCAAGCGAATCCTGCTTGCCTACCGCGTAGATACAGTTGACAGCCGATTTGCCCTGGAATATGCCCGTAACTAAACCTGCAACAGCCATAGGCATTACCGCACCCAGCATAGCCCAGCCCTGCGCAAGGGTCAGATCCGCAGTAATCGAGCCGGAAGCTATGATGCCGATAATAAAGCCGTAAATACCCTGCGTTGCGGGAAGCAGCACGAGAACGAGAACCTTACCGAACTTGTCGGGAGCTTCGCCCAGAACGCCCGCCGCTGCGGTACCCGTCTTGAAAAGACCGATTGCCGAACCTATGCCGCAGAGAAGCACGCAGAGCGCGACGCCAATCATTGCGACAGTGAAACCGGTGTAGCCGATTTGCGTGGCTTTTTCGCCGACTTCCTGAGCAATCTGCTCACCTTCCGCCAAAAGTGATAAAAACATATAAACCTCCAAAATGTTTTTATTTATTCAACACGTAAACGTGTTTGTGTTTCGAACCCAAGGGGGTAAAGAGCGAACCCTCACCCTCGTAGAACCTGCCGTAGAACTCCACGTATTGCAGTCTTGCGTCGTGAATATACGCGCCCAAAAGCCCTATGGCAAGGTTGAATACGTGCCCTATAACCATAATTGCAATACCCAGAATTATGAACGCAACGTTGCCGCTACTTATCAGCGACACCGAATTTGAAGTAATGATATCGGCGATAACCGCGCCCGCAAGCATCAGGCCGTAAAGCCTTGCGTAGCTTAAAATATCCGAAGCGTAGTTTATAACGCCGTACGCGGAGCCGAAGCCCTTTGTAAACTTGCCCAAAAGCTTTTCGTGCCTGCCTGCGGTGAAGATGGCAATCACCAGACTTGCGCCCGCAATAATGCCGCCCACCGTAGCGAGAACGGGCACGTTGAACTGCTGCACGAAGCCCGCAATCGCAAGCCCCACGCCCACGGAGAATACCGCCCATACCATACCGTCGAAAATGCCGTCCCAGATTTTGCCCCTGCGCCAGCACTGAACGGCAAGGCACACGTAGCCCGCAAAAATCTGCACCACGCCGATAAGCATGCTGATTATCAGCAGTGCGGGAACGTTAATTCCCGAAAGCGACCAGCTCATATTTACGCCCTGCAAGTCGGGCATAACCTTGAACGGCAGAAGCGCGAACCCGAAGAACGAATTGAACAGCACGCCCCAGATAACCGTAAATATGCCGCCGATTGCAAACACGCCGCCCAGCCTGTTAATCATAGTGTCGCGCCGCCTGTTTTTAAACCACAGGAAGCAACCGCCTATAATCATCATCAGCCCGTAGCCCATGTCCGCCATTATAAAGCCAAGGAAAAGGCTGTAAAAGAACGCCATTACCGTGTTCGGGTCGAACTCGCGCGAGCTGGGCGCCGAATACATATTGGTAACCGCCTCGAAATTCTTAACTATTTTATTATTCTTTAAAAGGGTAGGCGGAACCTCGTCATCGGCGGGCTTTGAAAACTCGAAATATATCGCCGACGAAGCTTCGGTTAAAACCTTTCGAACTATGTCCTCCGCCTCCACGGGAACGTACGCTTCAAGCAAAAACGTAGTCTGCGTTTCAAGCATCTTTTCGGCAAGCTCCGCCTTTTCCAGCTCGAACGCAACGTAGTCGCAGTAAATCTGCAAGTTGCGGATACGGTCCTTAAACGCATAGAAATCCGAATTTTCGCGCAATTCAAGCGCAAGCTCCTCCTCGCGCTCAATCAACGAATTATAAATTTCCTCGCCCGAGCGCCCGTCGTCGAAGGGGCACTTGGCAAAACCGAAGCCCTGCAAAACCGCGTCGGTCTTTTCAACCTCGGTTTTGTGCGCGGCAACCATAATAAGCTCGCTGTCGCCGTCGCTCGCCATAAACGAGTACGAGGCAAGGGGCAGTTCCCCTATTGCCTGTATAAAATTATCCTTTGCCGCCGCGGGAATAACGCCTATTTTAAACCGCGCGTGCGCCGTGTTTTCAACTTTCAACGGCTGATTTACGGAAGAATATATGCGCGCTTCCGCAATCGCCCGCCTTACTTTTGCAAGCTCCGCGGAATCCTTTCTGCGTTTTTCCGTAAGGCGGTTGACCTCTTCCACCGTCTGGTCCGCCTCCGCCTTCAAATCCTTTGCGCCTATAAATTCGGAATAGGTGATTTCGGACGTACTTTCGGGCAAATCTTCCTTCAGCTTGTTGCGCGTGATATGCTTTGTAACGCTTTCCGTAATTTCGGCAAGCGCGTTTTCAAGACCCGCAAGGTATTCCTTCAGGCTCTCGCAGTCCGCGGTCATCGGCGAAGCGTATTCAGTTTGAGAGTGCAGCTTTATTTCTGTCGCGCCCGTCCTTTGCAGGGCGTTTAACACCTTGTCCTTTTCGTAGGACATGGCGACCAGATTGAGCTTGCCCATTTCAACAACCGCCACGCACTATCCTCCGTACTACGTCGCTTACGATATTGTCCGTCGATTTAAGACAGTCGGCTGCGTACTTTGCCGCCACCGCCCTCTTTGCGGTAATTTCGTCGTCGTATTTTTTCTGCGCCGCCTCTTCCGCTTCCTTGATTGCCTTTTCGCCGGAAGCCTTACATTCCGCTTCCGAAAGCTTGGCTATGTCTGCGGAACGCTCCTCGGCGTTGCCCGCAATTTCCGCGGCTTTCTGCTGCGCCGCCGCCTTTATTTCAGCCGCTTTTTCCTCGGCCTCGTTAATAGATTTCAATATTTCCTGCACACGCAATTATTTTAGCATAAATTTTCCATTTTTGCAATAGGAAATTCCGCACATTATGTTATAAAAGCACAAATTTTTATAC